>JACZXW010000072.1 GCA_022571415.1 Pseudomonadota bacterium | reverse complement strand
AGTGGATGACCTGGCAGGAGATGTGATTATCAACGCCGGAGGCTCCATTGTCGTTGATCAATCCATCGCAGCCGGGGGCAATGTGTCGCTAGAGAGTGCAGAGGATGAAATATCCGTGCAAGAGATTACCGCGAGTAACGACATTACGATAGCTGCGCAACAGGGTTTGCTGCTTGGGAGCAATACAACCGCGACCAGTGGTGTTGTCACCCTAGTGAGTAGTGAGGGAATAGAATCGTTCGGCATCATCACGTCCGGCGGTGATACACAGATAGTTGCTGCAGACAGCATTACACTGGGCATCGGTAATGATGAGTCTGGCATAGTTGATAGCATCAGTGCTGGAGGCAGCGTGTCAGTGACAACAGACAGTGGAGATATCGCTCTAACCAACGTCACCACCAGCGCTGGACATATCACAGTGTTTAGTGTGTCTGGCACAGTCAGTCAGGCTCAGGGTACGGTAATTAGCGCCGATGGAACGGTAATTGATGCCGACGGAGAACCGATCCTTGCGAAAGTTATCGTTTCCGCCCTAGATGGTATAGAAGTCGCGTCTATAAACGCGGTCGGCGATATAACGCTGGTTATTACACAATCTGAAGTTGCCACAGGGGACGCTGCGCCTACATTTTCTCGTGTGAATGAACGCATTCCAGTCGGGCAGGGCAATGACCGCCAGGATGTCAACACTACAGGCGGTGCGATCGTGTATCTTGCCCCGGTTGCCGATGTTGGTAGTGCGGTCGTCGGCCAAAACTTCGTACAGAGGGCCGATGCGGGAATCTTTTACGGGTTGGATCAGGGCCAGTTCTTTTCAGATGATATAGGCGGAACAGTGATTCTCAATACCATTCCAGAAGGGACGTCCAAAGCTTTAGAGGCGCTGACTGAGGAAATCAACAGCTCGTTTGACACTTCAGGATCGGGCATAAACTTTGTTGATCCCGTATTCAATTTTGATATTGATCTATTCAGTCAGAATCTGTTTGCAGCCTCCAACGCCGAGGCAAGCGCGGGGGAGACAGCCGCATCTTCAAGCTCAAGATCTACCGCCGCATCCCAGCAGGATGATGAGGAAGAAGTTGCAGAAGTGGATGAGGTGGCGTTCCAGCAACTCAAAAATTACGATGAGACTCCGCAAGGAATTTTGTTGCCGGAGGACCAGAGTTTTGCCTATGACGATCAAGGTAACATCTACTTCATCGTCACCCTTAGCAAGGATGGTTACTATGGCCAGAAAGAGACCTTTATCTTATACAGGGTGGACCTGGACCTGCATTCTACAATTAATGATCTGGCAGAAGAGGGTGAAGAGAAGAGAGAAGAAGACGGTGAATTTGTTTTAGAAGCTAACCAGAAAGAACCTTTTGCTTATCGGCCGTCATTTTTGAAACTGTCGATGATTAACGCTGACGTCGAAATTGGCGGTGATGGATAGGTAATTTAGTTCGCCAACGTCGTTCCCGCATTTTTCTCGAGATCCTTCAACCTGGCTGCTACCTCTCCCGGTGAACCTGTGGTTCTTGCCAAGAAATTATAGAACACAGGGACGACGAACAGGGTCATCAAAGTCGCAATGGAAACACCGGAGAAGATCACGACCCCCAGGGTAATCCTGCTTTCGGATCCTGCTCCAGAGGCCAGTATCAGGGGGATAGAACCCATAATCGTCGAAAGTGCGGTCATCAGGACTGGTCGTAAGCGAATTTCGGCAGCTTTTAATAATGCTTCCAGAAATTCGAAGCCCTGATCTCTTAATTGATTCGCAAATTCTACAATCAGGATTCCGTTTTTAGTGGAAATTCCAATCAGGATAATGATGCCTATCTCGCTATAGATGTTCAGTGTGTCGTTGGTGAGGAAAAGACCCAGCAAAGCGCCAAATGTCGCCAGGGGAACGGTGACCATAATGATCAGAGGGTGTACAAAACTCTCGAACTGGGCGGCAAGTACCAGAAACACAACGAGAAGTGCGAGCATAAAGATGAATAACAGTCCGCCTTCAGATTCACGAAGTTCAAGCGATTCACCCTTGTAGTCGATCTGGGCAGTATCGGGCAATTCATCACGAACGATGCCTTCAAAAAATGCCAAGGCCTCTCCCAGCGAATATCCCGGCGCCAGATTGGCGGAAATAGTCACCGCTCGCAATCGGTTATATCGGTTCAACTGTCCGGCATCAGCGCCGCTGGTAATCTTTATCAGGCTGGACAGGGGGATTAGCTTTCCGGAGGTCTCGGACCTGACATAGATGTTGGTAAGATCACTGACCGTAGCCCGTTGGTCTTGCCTCGCCTGCACAATAACGTCATATTCCTCACCCTTATCAACGAAGGTGGTGATGCGTCTTTCACTCATCATGGTTTGCAAGGTGCGTCCGATGTCCAGAACTGATACGCCAACATCCGCCGCGCGCATTTTATCCACCTCCACCAGCAATTGTGGTTTTGTCTCCTTGTAATCTGCCTGGACTCTGCTCAACAAGGAGTTTTCTGCTGCTCGCTCGAGAATGATATCCCGCCAGGCGGCAAGTTCTTCATAGGTGCTGCCGCCCAGTACCAACTGCACGGGTTGCCCGCCTCCGTGACGTTGCAGTCCGCTGCGCATGAATGGAAATGCGCGTATACCGGGTATTTGTTGCCAGGCCTGGGAAAGTTCGTTCATTACCTCCTTGGTGGACATCTTTCGTTCCTGCCAGGGAGCCAAGATCACCAGTACAACCGCACTGTTGACAGATTCAGCGGCACCCCATCCGGGAAGGAAAACGAGATATTTATCCACGTCCCCGGATTCCACGAACGGGTCAATCGTATCTTCAAGTTGCTGGAGTTGCTCTTGCATGAACGGAAAACTGGCGCCTTCAGGACCGCTGATGAACGTGAAGAAAACACCCTGATCTTCCTGGGGGGCGAATTCGGTTGGTATGATTTTGAACAACCCCCATGTTCCGGCGATTACCGCGATGACGAGGCCGACGATAATGGCCGGGCGTGGAAGTATATAAAGTAGGGCCCCGTGGTACGATTTTTGAATCCAGTGAAAAGAGTTATCCACTTTCCTGGTTAACCAACTCTCATGGGCGTGACTAGTGAGCAGCTTGGAACACATCATAGTCGTAAGTGAAAGGGCAAGCAGGCTTGAGAAAATTACCGCCGTTCCGATGGTGACCGCCAACTCAGCGAAGATCACGCCGAGATTACCGTCGAGATAAGCGATAGGAACTAAAACTGCGATAAGTACAGCTGTCGTTGCGATAACGGCGAAGGCGACCTGACGGGACCCATTAAATGCAGCCAGCAATGGCGGCTCCCCTTCTTCAATTCGACGCTGAATATTTTCAAGGACGACGATGGAATCATCGACGACGAGGCCAATCGCCAACACAAGGCCGAGTAACGTAATCAGGTTAACGGAGAATCCGAAAACGGCGAGGCCGATAAAGGATGAAATCAGGCAGATAGGTATCGTTATGGCAGGAATAAGCATTGCGCGTACCGTACCCAAAAACATATAGATCACCAGGCTAACTAATATCATTGTGATGGCAAGCGTTTTATAAACGGAATTGATGGCGGTTTCGATAAATATTGAATCGTCGGAACTGGAGAAAAGACTCATGCCCTCCGGCAGATTCGCATTGATCGCTGCCGCACGCTTGTTTGTCGCCCTGAGCACTTCCAGGGTATTCGCTGTGGACTGTTTGACGATACCCAGACCCACGGTCGGGATTGAGTTACCACGATATTCGTTTCGGTAGGTGGATTGACCCAGTTCCACTCGTGCTACTTCGCCTAACTTAACCAGGTGTCCATCCTTTCCACGCGTCAGCGTAAGTTGCCGAAAATCTTCAGGTGATTCATAAGCCCGTTTTACTCGAACGGTAAACTCGCGTTGCCGGGAATCTATTCGACCGGCTGGCAGTTCGATATTCTGTTTGCGCAAGGCGGACTCAACATCTGCAACCGTCAAACCCCTTGCAGCAAGAGCGATCCTGTCTATCCAGATACGCATGGAATATCGTCCTGCACCACTGACGAAAATGTTGGCAACGCCATCGATGATAATAAGCTGGTCTACCAGATATCGTTCCGCGTAGTCGGTCAGCGCCATCCGGTCAAGATTTGGACTGGTCAGGGAAAACCATTGAATGGGACGGGCATCGGCGTCTGCTTTAGCTATTCGCGGTGGGTCAGCATCTTCCGGCAAGCGGTTAACCACTCGTGCGACCCTGTCGCGGATATCATTGGCCGCCTGGTCAATGTCACGATCAAGGCTGAATTCGACCCGGATTCTCGAAGAACCGTCGAGGCTGGACGAACTGATGGACTCTACGCCCTCAATGCCGCTGATCTGATCTTCGATCAGCTTCGTCACTTTGGTTTCCATAACCTGTGCGGAGGCGCCGGTGTAGCGAGTTGAGATGGAGACAATAGGGGGGCTCGTCTGCGGGTATTCCCGTAATGGCAGGTCCCTGAAGGAGAGAATGCCAAAAGCAAGGATCATCAGGCTGATGACTGTGGCGAATACCGGCCGTTTCACCGAAATATCCGAAATTAACATTAGTGCAACCTCCTCAAGTTTTGGCTCCCCTGCTATTCTGTTTCGCCGGTCTCTTTATCCGCTTTTCTTGCAGATGGTTTTTCACCTTTTATCGCCACTTTACTGCCTGACCGGATCTTAATCGCCCCCTGGGTGATAACCTGCTGACCCGGTTCCAGACCTTCCAACACCTCAATGATGCCTGGCCGTCTGCGCCCGGTTTGTATCTGAATTCGATGTGCCGTCCCATCCTGCACTACAAACACAAACTGTTTGTCTTGTACGGGAATGACCGCTTCTTCGGGCACCACAAGGGCCAGACTACGGTTCCGCACGAGGTTTACCATGAGCAACATACCCGGTCTTAACAGCCTGGCGTCGTTGTTCAGGTGCGCTCGTATGGTCACTGATCGGGTTACCGGGTCAACCCTGGAGTTTATGGTCTGCACTTTGCCGGAAAATTTCTCATTGGGATAGGCGGCGCTCATGGCGATCACTTCCTGCCCCTTGCTTATTACTGAGAGATAGGTTTCCGGAATCGAAAAATCCAGTTTGATGATTCCAATGTCATCCAATGTGGTGATCACTGTCGTTGGAGTCAGAAGCGTGCCGGGACTTACCGATCTGAACCCCAGCAAGCCGCTAAAAGGAGCTCGAATTAACCGGTCATCCAGCCGGGCCAGGATCGCCTCCAGCCTGGCTTGCGCAGTTTCCATTCGGGCTTTTTCGACATCCAGCCGGGTCTCCGAGGCCAGTCGCTGTTGAATCAAGTTTTGTACACGTTTGAACTGGCGAGTCGATTCGTTTACTGCAGCTTGTGCTTCCGCCAACTGGGCAGTTTCCTCCGAATTAGTCAGCTCAACGAGTATCTCACCCGCCGTGATGTACATCCCATCTTCAAAGTTCACTTTGCGAACGGTTTCCGTGACTTTGGATGTAAGGGAAACGGACTCATTCGCTTTCGCGGTCCCGATTGATTCTATTTCATCAATAATGATGCGCATTTCCGCGGGTTGTGTCACGACAATGGTCGTGCCGCTGCCCCAACCGCTACCGGACTGCTGGTTTTGTCTGTCAAAGTAGATATTTGCAGAATATCCGGCAACGACTGCTGCTAATGTGATAAATGTAATCAGCAGAGGGTGTTGTTTGATAAATTGCAATTCTGTTCCCCAGGGTCAATATGTGTATCGTTTTAGCCGCATGAAGGCTCGCGCAACGACACAATACTCACCAACACACAGTCATTTCAACTAACGGTTGCGATGACTGATCAAATAGTCGCCACAATTCTTGCAGTGACTCATTGGAACCAGGAAGCATCAGTTGTGGTGTCAGCTCCGCAAATGGGCGTAAAACATAGGCGTTCAATATGATTTCGGGCCGCGGCAGTTCAATGCCTTCGTGCATACCAATACAGTCATCGTATGTCAGGATATCGATATCCAGAGTCCGGGATGAGTACTTTTCTAGCACACCCAGGCGTCCATGATTCGCTTCAATTTCCTTCAAGTGCAATGACAGGTCAAGCAGGCGTTTGTGGGTGGTAATACGCACCACGAGGTTCAGAAAAGGAGGACCGCAGAAGCCAATCGACTCACTCTGGTAGGTCTTTGATGACTCCATAGCGTCGTCCAAAGCTTTTAGGCTCTTTAACGCACTCCGGATGTTGTATTCGGCATTGATGTTGCTGCCAATGCCCAGGAAAACCTGGTGCAGAATCCTAGTCAATGCTTCCTCGTTCGATGGTGACACCCACATCTCTGGAAGCGCTGATCGCGCCGGGTTTGCTTAACGCCAGCTTCAGCCAGGGAACTTCGAATTCTTTAAGTATGATTGCCGCGATATTTTCAGCCAGCGCTTCGATCAGCAGAAACCTGCTGCTTTCGACAAATTGAATAATCCGTTTCGTGACCAGCTTGTAGTTAAGCGCGTCGTCGATGTTGTCCGACTCTCCAGCTTTACGGATGTCGGTGGCCATTTCCAGGTCAATACAGACTTTCTGACGGACCTTGCGTTCCCAATCATTGATACCGATGATTGTTTCGATCTCCAATTGCTTTATGTACACGATATCCATAGCGGCTCAGTTAATTGGTGGAAGCTCTGTCATTGGCCACCTTGGTTTCACGTTGATGGAAAGTTGTTCGGTCTGGCCCTGTTTGAGTCGTTCGAAACCTGCATAGGCGATCATTGCGCCATTGTCGGTACAAAGACGAGCTTCCGGATAGTAGATGCTGTAACCGGACTTATCACCCATCGCCTGCAGCGTACTTCGAAGTTCGATATTCGCACTGACGCCTCCGGCAATGACCAGCGTCGATAGGCCTGAATATTCCAGTGCTCTTTGGCACTTGATGCGGATGGTGTCGATGACGGCAGCCTGAAAGGCGTGTGCAATATCTGCTCTGTCCTGGTCAGAGACGACATCGAGATCATGTAGTGTGTTCAGAGTATAGGTTTTCAATCCGCTGAAACTAAAGTCGAGCCCGGGACGGTTTGTCATGGGCCGTGGGAATCTGAAGCGGTCATGGCGACCGTTGAGTGCCAGTCTGGCGATCTCAGGGCCACCGGGATAGCCCAGGCCAAGCATCTTTGCCACCTTGTCGAAGGCTTCACCAGCGGCGTCATCCTGGGATTCTCCCAGGAGGTCGTAGTGCCCAGGTTTTTCACATGCTAATAGTTGTGTGTGCCCCCCTGAGACAAGCAACGCCACAAAAGGGTATTCCGGCGGATTGGGAGTTAGCCGCGCCGCAAGCAGATGACCTTCCATGTGATGAATTCCGAGGGAAGGGATATTCCAGGCGAGGGCGAGAGATTTGGCGATACTTGCTCCGACCATCAGGGCGCCGACCAGACCAGGGCCGGAAGTGTAGGCGATGCCGTCTATTTCACCTGGTTTACAGTCGCCGCTGATCAGCGCCTCCTGGATCATGGGTAATGTCTTGCGGATATGATCTCGTGAAGCGAGCTCTGGCACCACGCCCCCGTATTCGTTGTGCAGGTCGACCTGGCTATACAACAGATCCGCAATCAGACCCTGGTGCTCGTCATAAATGGCGACCCCGGTTTCATCACAAGATGTCTCAATTCCTAGAACTCGCATGTCTGTTCGATTTCTCAAGAGTCGCGTATCTTACTGATTATTAGGGGAATAATCCTCTATTTTGATACTCCTGTGAGCCAAAGGGTCCTGTGACCGCACTTTGCAATTATTAACTTTTGTCGTTAGAATGCACGCCCTTTCGAGACGGACCGGAACCAGTTTTAATGCCTTACGTAAAAGTGAAAGAAAACGAACCTTTTGATGTAGCCTTGAGGCGATTCAAACGCTCCTGTGAGAAAGCGGGGATTCTTGCGGAGGTGCGTCGTCGTGAATATTATGAAAAGCCAACGTCGGTTCGAAAACGTAAAGCTGCTGCTGCCGTGAAGAGGCATGCAAAAAAAGTCCAGCGAGAGTCTCGCAGAATGGAACGACTCTACTAGGGCTCTGACGGTCCTAGTTTCCTCATCTCCCGGAAAATCCATGAGTTCTGATATTAAACTCCAGATTGAAGCTGAAGTTAAAAACGCCATGCGGGCCAGAGATAAGCCGCGCCTTGGTGTATTACGCCTGATCATGTCGGAGTTCAAGAAGGTCGAGGTGGACGAAAGGATCGAGCTTGAAGACTCAAGAGTGCTGGTGATTCTCGATAAGATGTCGAAGCAGAGAAAAGACTCCCGCGCTCAGTTCGAGGCGGCTGGGCGGGATGATCTCGTTGCCCAGGAGAGCCTGGAACTGGATATTCTCAAGGAATTCATGCCGCAACAGCTATCAGCAGCAGAAGTAAAATCGATCGTCGAAGCGGTGATATCGGAGACTGGCGCCACGGCTATCAAGGATATGGGAAAGGTCATGGGCCTGCTGAAACTCAAGGTCCAGGGTCGGGCGGATATGGGAGAGATCGGATCTCTTGTAAAAGCCAGCCTTAGCTGACCTGTCGCTGATTAATCCGATTCCTGCCCCCGCATACCAGCGAGAATAGTCAGTACAGAAACAGGGAGCATAGTCCGACCGGGTCACGATAGACCGGGTCACGATAGACCGGGTCACGCCAGACCGGGTCACGCCAGACCGGGTCACGCCAGACCGGGTCACGCCAGACCGGGTCACGCCAGACCGGGTCGCGCCAGACCGGGTCGCCTGGACGTCTCGGAATCATTTACTTGCACTCTACATGCTTGAGTGACATTCTTTTTTGTCTGCACACTGACCGGTAACCTTGTGATCCCGCCAGAATTCATTGATGAAGTATTGTCGCGAGTCGATATCGTGGAAATCATTGAGCCTCGTGTAGCATTGAAGAAAACAGGCCAGAATTACACCGGACTCTGCCCTTTCCATAGTGAAAAAACGCCATCATTTTCTGTGAGCCAGGAAAAGCAGTTCTATTATTGTTTCGGCTGCCAGGTATCCGGAAACGCGTTGAAATTCCTGCTGGAGTTTGAACGAATGGAGTTCATTGCCGCAGTGGAAATGCTGGCGGCAAAGGTAGGGCTGGAAGTGCCGAAGAGTGACGTCAAGGAGACTACGGAGACCAGCAGAAGGCGGAAAACCATCTTTGAGATTCTGAATCAGGCGTCAAACCATTATCGTGAAGAACTGCGATCCCACCCGTCCAGGGAAATAGCAATCAGTTATCTGAAAAATCGGGGGTTATCCGGGGAAATTGCCCGGGATTTTGCGCTGGGATATGCGCCACCGGGTTGGGATAATCTGTATAGCAAACTTGCCAACAGCAATTTTGAACGGGATTTGCTTATCGAGTCGGGAATGGTGATTGACAACAAAGAAGAGGGTAAAACTTATGACCGTTTCCGTGAGCGAATTATGTTTCCTATTCGCGATCTGCGTGGAAGAACGATCGCCTTTGGTGGCAGGATCATAGGCGATGGCAAGCCAAAGTACCTGAATTCGCCAGAAACCCCGGTGTTTCATAAAGGACGGGAGCTCTATGGGCTTTATGAAGCGCGGAGACGAAACACCAAGCTGATAAGAGTGCTGGTTGTGGAAGGTTATATGGATGTGCTGGCACTGGCTCAATTTGGGATCGGTTATTCTGTGGCGACCCTTGGAACCGCAACCAGCAAGGATCACATAGATCGTCTCTTTAGGTTGGTACCGCAGATCGTGTTCTGTTTTGATGGAGATGGTGCTGGCCGAAGTGCAGCATGGAAAGCGCTGGTGGAGGTGTTGGCGGCGATGTCCGACGGGCGGAGCGTCAAATTCCTGTTTGTGCCCGAT
Source organism: Pseudomonadota bacterium (assembly GCA_022571415.1). GTDB lineage: Bacteria > Pseudomonadota > Gammaproteobacteria > Pseudomonadales > Azotimanducaceae. The sequence continues at coordinate 2,882 of JACZXW010000072.1, read as the reverse complement.
GGAGAAGATCCTGATTCTCTGATCCGGAAAGAAGGAAAAGACAAGTTTGAGTTACGTCTGGAACGAGCAACTTCACTTGATAGGTTCTTCTTTTCACATCTCGAATTAGATCTGGATATGGATTCTATTGAAGGCAAGGCTTCTTTGAGTAAGTTAGCCATGCCATTGCTTGGCAGTATTCCCGAGGGAGTGTTCAAGCAGCTGATGATTGATGCACTGGCAGGTAAGACCGGTTTGGAAGCCTCAAGGTTGATCCAGGTGGCTGGAAATATACCGAAACCCCCAGGGTCCGCGCATGCCTCCACAAGGGGAATCGCGAAATCCGCGCCAGCTGCTACCGGGCGCGGTCTGGCCGAGGCCGCGTTGTCCATGCTGGTCAAACAACCAGAATTATCCCAGGAATTCGACGAATCCGAGTATGAGCGATTGTTACAGAACCCCGAAAACAGCTTGCTGGCGGAAGTCGCCCTGGTGGTTCAAAGGAAGGAACTACTATCACCAGGACTTTTATTAAGTCATTTCCGGGAGAAGCCTGGATTTCAGGTCCTGCGAAAATTCATTGATCATGAGCAGCTTCTGGATGTATCTGAACTGCGAGAGGAGTACAGGGGCACCATCACCACCCTGCTGAATAGATTTGAAACTCAATTAAAACAAGAACTTATTAAGCAGTTAGTCAGTAAACCCCTGGCAGAATTAAACGCCGATGAGCGCCAGCTGATCAAGGATAATAGGCGCTCTAAATCTCAATCATGAAGAAATCTCCATAATATCGGCCGCTGGAATAGGTAGTCAAAACAGTAACTTGAAGTGGAACGATGCCGCCTGGCTCGTTATAATTGTCGGTTCGTCTCTCTCACACGTCAATTCAAAAGGGGTTCCATGTCGAGCGGATTAGCACAACAATCACGATTAAAAGATCTTATCAGTAAAGGCAGAGAGCAGGGTTATCTGACCTACGCTGAAGTCAACGATCATCTGCCGCCCGATATCTCGGATCCGGAACAGATCGAAGACATTATCGGCATGATCAATGACATGGGTATCACGGTGCATGAATCCGCCCCTGAAAGCGATGACATTATGGAGGAAGTCGACTCCACTGATGAACTTGCAGCAGAGGAAGCGGCCGCGGTCCTGGTCGCCGTAGAAAATGAAGCTGGTCGGACGACAGATCCCGTCCGCATGTATATGCGTGAAATGGGAACGGTCGAACTTCTGACTCGAGAAGGTGAAATTGTTATTGCCAAGCGAATTGAGGAAGGCATCCGGGATGTGCTGCATGCTGCAGCTCAATTTCCTGGTGTGGTCCCCATTGCACTCGAAGAATATAAGGCAAGCCAGGAAGAAGAAGGCAAACTATTAGATGTGCTTATTGGATTCCTCGATCCTACCGAACATGTTTTGCCTGCAGCCCAGGTAGTACCGGGACAGCCGAAAGAAGAGAATGATGACGAAGAGGAAGACAGGGGCCCGGATGCTGAGTTGGCGGCGGAACGATTCAAAAAACTAAAGTCGCAATATAAGAAGGTCGAACGCGGAATCAAAAAAAACGGGCGAAGTGTCCCGGTAGTCAAGAAGAATCTGACGGCGCTGGGTGATGCGTTCAAGTTCTTCAAATTTGTGCCGAAAAAATATGACAGGATGGTGTTGATACCACGAGAAGTGCAAAAGGAAATTCGACGCCAGGAGCGACACATAATGAACACTTGCGTGCGTCGTGCGAAGATGTCGCGCAAAATATTCATGCAAAAGTTTCCGGGTAAGGAAACAGATTTAAAATGGGTCAGCAAACAGATCAAGTCAGGTCATGATGGCTTAAAGAAATTCGAAGAAGAAATCGTTCGCGCGCAAAAACGGATAAAACAGAAGTCAGAACTCGTTGGTATGACTGTCACCGAGATCAGGGACATTAATCGCAATATGTCTATTGGCGAGGCCAAAGCGCGGCGAGCCAAGAAGGATATGGTGGAAGCTAACCTGAGACTGGTCATTTCCATTGCCAAGAAATATACGAATCGGGGATTACAATTTCTCGACCTGATCCAGGAAGGCAACATTGGTCTGATGAAGGCTGTCGATAAATTTGAATATCGCCGTGGATTCAAATTTTCTACTTACGCGACATGGTGGATACGTCAGGCGATTACTCGCTCGATTGCGGACCAGGCTCGAACCATTCGTATTCCTGTGCATATGATTGAAACGATCAACAAATTATCCAGGGTTTCCAGACAAATGTTACAGGAAATGGGCCGCGAACCCACACCGGAAGAACTCGGAGTAAGAATGGAAATGCCGGAGGACAAGGTTCGTCGTGTCCTGAAGATAGCCAAAGAACCCATTTCTATGGAAACCCCCATTGGCGATGATGAAGATTCTCATCTTGGTGATTTTCTGGATTCGGATTCCAACCTGGGTGACGGAGCGACCGTGGGGTCTCCGATCGAATCTGCAACGGACGAAGGGCTGCGCCAAGCGACTCGAGGCGTTCTGTCCGGCTTAACTGCCAGGGAAGCTAAAGTATTGCGTATGCGATTTGGTATTGAAATGAATACTGACCACACCCTGGAGGAGGTTGGTAAACAGTTTGATGTCACCAGAGAAAGGATTCGTCAAATCGAAGCGAAGGCGCTTCGCAAGTTACGCCATCCGACTCGTTCCGATCATCTCAAGAGTTTTCTAGACGAGACCTCATAAAGCAATACGCATTTCGTGTAAGTGGCACGGCCGGAATTTTCGCCGTGTCCAGATTAATGTGCAATGCTAGAATGTTGATTTAAATGGGCCTGTAGCTCAGTTGGTTAGTAGCAGTGGACTCATAATCCATTGGTCGAAGGTTCAAGTCCTTCCAGGCCCACCACCATAGATCAGTTAAAGAA
>JACZXW010000009.1 GCA_022571415.1 Pseudomonadota bacterium | reverse complement strand
TATATCCGCCAGCGCCCGGTGTTCAGCCTGACTTAATATCACTGGTTGTAATTTTCTGAATATCACTAATGGTGACAGTTTGACGAGTTCCCCTGCCTCATGATCACATTGGCCGTCGGTAAACAGCCACTTGCCATCTTCTGTCTGACAGCGGTAGATGTCTGCTGCTGATGGCAGTGCTGCCATGAGCGACAGCATGATCAATGCACGGTTCCTAAAACACACTCGCTACTTCCCCCTGACTGTCAGGGTGCCCATGATGAAATGGACCAGCATCCCCTGCTAGCAGCGATCGTCCTCAATCCCTGTGAGAGACATTCCCGGAATCTTCAACAAATCTCTGCATAAGCCAGGACCATTAGATCTCTCACAATAGTTTCCCTAGGGAACCTCTGATTAAGGTCGGTATGCCGCACCACTATTTCCGCCATAACCGCGTCAGAACCGTACTCAAAAATTTGTTAACTCAAAGCATGTTAACAAATTTTCTGCATGCGCCTCTTCCTTGTCTCGGCGACCCCGTTCTGACGAAAATATCCTCTTAATCAGAGGTTCCCTAGATCAACGGCTGAAAGGTAAGGCTCGAACAGATCAAGGCTCACCTTGATATTCTCGTCGCCCTTACCCCAGAGTTCGATACCGGTAAACTGCACCGTGTACAAATATTGCGGGTCTTCTCCCAGCCCATGGGCATTGCTGTCAGGATAAACCCAGGCTTCATGCATTGTTAAGATTGTGCCCACCTTATCCCGGGCATAAGCCGGCAATCGCGTATGCCCGGGTACCGCCTGTGCAGAAGTCCGAACCAGGTCACCGGTCGCAAATCGCGGCTTCCTGTTCACTGTTCTTGAACTTCCTGGCGTCGCGCCAGCCTCACTCATCGGATCCGGAACGAGTTCCGGCCGTGAAGCAACAAGATCCTGCAAACTCCCACCTATTTTCTGCACGCGCGCGTTGATCATCTCCCTGGTGACAATGCCCGCCTCGACCAACAGGTTTTCGATGCCCCCCAGCCAGCGTCCGTAGTAACCCTGAGTAAGATATGCGACCGGGTCAATTCTCTCAATGGCATGTCGAAATCGATCCGTGTTGGTCCACGCGCCTGCTGCAGCACCTGCCGCGGCCATGGCAAAGACGGCGGCTTCCCAGCGAGAATGGAACACAGGTTCATGCTTTTCCACGACAACCTGGCCATGCCCGGGTTTACCGCCAAAGTCATGAATGCCGTCCATCAGGAGCCTGCCTGACGCAGCATCGGCGCATTCTGATCAAGGACCTCGCAAATCTTCCGGTCTGCGTGCCCATCCAGGCCTAGAGGAGAATTCCACATCATGTAGAAGCTAGTGCTGATGGGCAGGATAGAAGCCAGCATCCAGGGTCGTCTTCCACCTGATTTCAGCCGGGTTCTGCCACTGAAATACCCGGCCATAGGGTCGGTTAGCGCATCCCATATTCTGGGTATTCCGAAGATGACGCCCATGGCTGCAAGAGATATCCGCAATTCGTCGGTGGCAAACTTCATCAGGTAAAGGCTAACCATAAGAAAACATGACCCCAGCGCCAACGGCGGACAGGTTGTAATTTATGATGGTGGAAAGCGGTAGCGCCTGCTCCACAGGTGTGTCCTGACGCCCGCTCAAGTCGCCGCTCAACTACAGACCGCGGTGGGTGTCCACTTTTTCCGGTTTGGACGACCGCCAAGATAGGAAGTAGACATCACTTCGGTCAAGCGTAGCTCAAACAGTAAATAGCGAGCGGACGGGCGAAAACTGGATACTGATTCTGCCAACGATCTCGTTTCCTCATCTTCAATCTGGCGAGCCACACCCGTCAACTGAAATTCTCCGCTGCTGCCGGAACTATCATTCATCGAACAGTGCAGACAATAGTAGCCGTTATCCAGCAAATCACGGGTCTTTGGCGAACTCGGCTCGACAAAAACAAAACAGCAACCCTGCCCAATAATGGGCGTCACAGGATGAGCGCGGGGCTGACCGTTCTTTCGCACCGTAGCGAGATAAGCGACCTTGCCATCGAGACGATCTTTACCGAATGTAGCGAGCTCCGGCATAGCCAACTCCAGCTCACCCCATGATACTGAATTCATCTGCACTCCTAGCCCGGACTATTCATGAAGGCGGTTTAGCGTTATTGTTAGGTTAATATGAATCAATAACTTATGCCGGTTTTTATGGTTAATTCGATTATACAGTCTGTACCTGATCAATGAGAGATTATTAAGTCAGTAAAGACGAACGACCTGATATGGTGACAGGTGTCTCTATCTTGATTCCGAGGATGGAGGCAACCTCTGATAGTTGACTCGTGTAGTTCTTCCAGCGATGCAGGGAGCTATAGTAGATGGGTTTCCTGACCTGAAGGAAACTGGCTGTCTTTATTACCCTGTCTGTCTCGTGAAAATCAATACAGGCATCTTCAAATTCAAGTCCGCAAAACTTCAATAGTCTCATCGTTTCAGATTCCTGTTTCGACAGGATGTTCTCGTACGCAACGGTGAGAATCTTTCCCGGGTACACCATCTCCCAATGTTCCATAAGCCGCCTGTAGTCGTTATAGAAATGGGCCAGCTTCACGACATTAAAAGTGTAGTGCTGACCTTTAGTAAAATTCTGAAAGAAACAAGACAGGCAGGTATCTAACGGATGTCTTATGGTGTTAATAATCCTCGCATTGGGGAACATTTGCAGGATTAATCCGACGAACTGGAAATTCAGCGGATGCTTGTCGATTACCCGATCATAGTGGCCGCCTTCAATTACGTTGGAGATTCTTTCCAGGTACTCAGAGGCCAGCCGTGCATAACCTGGCCTGGAGACGCCTGATATACAATTCGGAAATGGCTGTCTAACACTGCTTAGTTCCGACGCAGATCTGGCGATGTACTTCATGTCGTTCAGTTCACCCGCGCCGAAAACCTTGGAGTGACTCGCCAGAATCTGCTCAACCAGGGTTGTGCCAGAGCGCGGCATGCCAACGATGAATACTGGTTGTTCGCTCGGATCGCCAGAGCCGGCATTACGCTGCACAAAATTCTGGCTGAATACGTATATCGTATCTTTCACCTGCTGCCGAAATTCCACACTGTTAAAGGTCTTGCTGGCGTCTCGGTTACCTGCTGAATAATGTTTGAACGCCTCATCATAAGCACCTATGTCGTCACAGATTTTGCCCGCAGCAAAATGAAAGTAGCTGCGCAATCCTGCATCCATGGAGGAATTCGCCAACTGATCCCGTATCTGGCCAAGCAGCGGATCATCGTTACTAAAGGTTACCATCTCTGCCAGGCCTTGATACGCTTCACCATAATCAGCCTTTAACTCTATGGCCCTGCGGAACTCGGATTCCGCTTCCTCCAGTCTCCCCATGCGCCTGTAAATACCGGCAATGTTGTGATGGAATGGAGCAGCATTCTGATTAAGCTCAATTGCCTTTTCGATAAGCCGTACCGCTTCGTCATTATTGTCCTGCTCACTGCGGATGAGCCCCAGCAGATGATTCCCATCCGGGTTATCAGGCTCACTTTCGAGAATGCCCATGTATATCGATTCAGCAGATTGAAATTTACCATCAATCTGTAATCGCATCGCCTCGTTCAGTTTTTCTAAGGTGGACATCAGTATTTATGGTGCGGTTATCTGGTTGATTGAGCCCACTTTAACGTCTGCAACAGCCGTTGTTCCGTCGGAGAAAAAAAGCCTGATCTCAAACACTTCTTTTTCAATCAATTCCCTTGTCAGGTCCGTCAGCATCATGTGCAGGCCTCCAGGCTCTAGTTCAACCTCCTCTCCCGGCGCAATTCGCAACTCATCAATGGACGACATCATCACCATATTATTTTCCAATACCGTCCTGTGGATCGAGATCCTCCCGGCGATTTCGCTGGTCACTCGCTCAATGGCCAATGAACGTTTCCCCTCATTCCTGAAAGATCCATAAACCACAGCAGATCTGGCACCTGGCACGGAGGCCCTTGCCCAGCAATCAGACACGATTAACACCCCTGCCAGGGCTGGCATCGGCGTTAACAAAAGAAAAGCGAGGACAAAAACCGCCAGACGTTCGTACACAACCACTCCGAGGCTAACAACAGGCCGGAAAGTATATCACCGGGGTACACATCGCTCTCGTCAACTGCCGGAGGAGATTCGAGGCATCAGTTTATTTCCTTGACATGCAACCATATGGTTGCATATCATGTTGTTCAAAGAACACAAATGGGTTCCCGCAAGCAGTATGACTGATGTTTTTAAAGCCCTGGCCGACTCAAATCGACGTCACCTGCTTGATCGGTTGTATCAGACAGACGGGCTGACACTCAGCGAACTCTGTAGACAACTCAATATGTCGCGACAGGCGGTCAGTAAACACCTTTCGATCATGGAGGCAGCTAACCTGATCAGTTGTGTGCAGGAGGGTCGACACAAACATCACTTCCTGAACCCTGTACCGCTACAGCAGATCCTGGAGCGCTGGGTCAGCAAATTCGCAAACCACCAGGCAACTGCCCTGCAACAAATCAAACAAAGACTGGAGACAGAAGATGAGTAACGACAAACATGTATGCACCATTTATATCAAGGCAGAACCAGCCCGCATCTGGGAGGCACTGACCGCACCTGAGTTTACGCGCAGGTACTTTCACGCCACCGACATTCGATCGGATTGGAAGGTAGGCTCCGACGTTACCTATTTCAACCAGGATGGTTCGACCGCAGTCAGTGGCGAGATTCTGGTTTCCAATCCGTTCAAAGAACTCTCATTTACCTGGCAGGTTCACTACAACAAACTGGCGAAACAGGAGCGGCCGAGCAAAGTAAGGTTTTTACTGGAGCCGGTGGAAGATGCAACGAAACTGACCCTTATCCATGAAGATTTCCCGCAAAACAGCGTGGTTTTCCCGCAAATTTCCGAGGGCTGGATAGCTATTCTCAGCAATCTCAAAACCCTGCTGGAGACCGATTCGGTGATGGCCGTCTCATAAAACAGCATGTCCAAATTGAGTTTTTTACAATGCAGCGCCAAGAGCTTCGTTCATTAATCGGGTAGAATACGCCCCCATTGTCAAAAAACGAGAATTAAGACAAATGACTGATGACGGCGGTGAGCTTGCCTTTTCAGCCAAGTATGACCAGACCCATTCAGAGGCCTATTTTCAAAAACACCGGCAAGGGTTTTGGCGAAAGTTATCAAACAACCGCGAGAGTGAAATTGCACGCCTTGCCCTGCAAGCCGCGGGTAATCCGGCTTCCATACTGGACCTGCCCTGCGGGGCAGGCAGATTCTGGCAAACCATTGCCGCAAGTGGTGCCACAGAACTAACGGCAGCGGACGCGAGTGAGGCAATGCTCGAAGTCGCGAGGACATCGCAACCCGAAGCACTTGTCTCAAGGTTTAAGTTTTTACAGACATCCGCATTCGACATTAAACTGCCGGACAATTCTGTCGACTGCATTTTTTGCATGCGACTTATTCATCATATTGGCGAGCCTCACGATCGGCTCAGACTGCTGCAGGAATTTCATCGCGTAGCCAGGGATACGATTTGCATTTCCCTGTGGGTAGACGGCAATTACCAGGCCTGGCGACGCAAACGCCTGGAGGCAAAACGAGTAAGGAAAGGCTACCAGAACCGCTTTGTCATTCCCGCGGAGACGATCGAGCATGAATTTGCGACAACCGGATTCAAGGTCAGGCACCGCCTGGACATGACTCCCTTTATCTCCATGTGGAGAGTCTACGTCCTTGAAAAAATAGTTCTCGATAAAAGTGTTCCAGAAAAGTAGTTGATGCAACATATCAACCTGCAACACTTCCTCGATCTGGACCTGCCTTTTTTCGAACCAAAAAATATCCGCAGGGGCGGCTGGAGCGGTGTTTCAAGAGTCGAATGTGCCGGTCTGGCGTACTTTGTCAAACGACAGGTGAATCACTCATACCGGGAGCCTCGAAGATTCTTCCTGCGAACACCTACCCTGCGACGTGAATACATAAATATCCTGCGTCTGCAGAACATAAACATAGGGACACCTGAAATCGTGCTTTATGCCGAAACCGGTCAGGATGCGATGCTGGTTACCCGCGAGCTGGCGGGATACATCGGCCTCGATAACTTTCTGGCAATCACCACGGATACCGCTGCCAGGGAAACAATGTTTTCCACCCTGGTCAACACCTTGCTCAAAATGCACGAAGGCAATTTTCTGCACGGATGCCTGTACGGCAAACACATCATGGTGGACGCAAGCGAGCCTGCTAATATTGCAATGATCGATCTGGAAAAAATGCGTTTTTCAATCGGCAGACGACGTAACGCCTGTAAAGATATCAGCCAGTTGCTACGACACACTACCGGCATAAAAGATAGCGAGCGTGATCTGATTGTTGCCGCCTACGAACGACGATTCGCCGGATTCACAGTACTCCTGAACCAACGTACAGATAAAAAATTAAACGGCAATCGCTGACGAGGTAACGGGGTGTTAAACATGCTCTTTACCCACCAAATGTGTCGGGCGAAGTTGCAACTCAATGGACCACCTCAAGAATTGTAGAAATAATCTCATCAATGTCAGCTAGCGGGTTTGCCGCAACTGATCGCAGCCAGGGCTCATCATCGACTATACAGGTTGAAAGCATCCCTTCAGGCAATCGCTTAAGCAAGTCCTCAGCACTGCATGTAAGCGGGCGAAACACCGTTACACCTGTGGTCGGCATTTCCCAGAGACTGATCCCTCTTTCGTTGTTCAGTTCGTCTGCGAGTTTCTCAGACATCAACATCGTCCGATCTAGGCGATCCACAAGACCCTCTCTTCCCCAAACTATCAGGGTGGCCAATAATGGGATAGCTGCAGCCCCGCGAGAACTCTGGACCTCAATATTTGGAGAAGTTAAATAGTCTCCACCGAAGCTTATCGCCGGGTCAGCCAGTTAAGCAAGCGACGCATGCTGCGCTCGGAGTGACCAAAGATCCAACCATGACTGATCAAGATAGACACATTATCCCGACCCGTATATGTTTATAACCCTTCAACCTGGACTCTCTTTTTCGGATGTTTGTATAAATGCCCAATATCTACAACCTGTTTCGCGAAAACTCAAAAGATGGGCTGGATTTTATCCGCGCGCCGGACGGATCGACCCTCGCTACCTATGAGGATCTTGAGGTCCGCAGTGCCCGATATGCAAATCGATTGAGTCGATTCGGGTTAAAAAAGGGTGACCGGGTACTGGTCCAGGTGGAAAAGTCGCTGGAAAGCCTTTTCCTCTACTTCGCCTGTCTGCGATCAGGCCTCATCTACCTGCCACTGAATACTGCCTACCGCCTTAACGAACTCGATTACTTTGTAGGCAACTCCAGCCCAAAACTAATTGTCTGCTCGCCCAGCAATGAGGGGTTGTTTGCATCCATCTGCAAAAGGACAGGTCCTGGCGTCAAAATTCAAACACTCGACAGCGATGGCAAGGGGTCCATCAATGCAAACCTTGGCAACGAAGCCGCAGTATTCAACGATCAGGTATGCAATGACAGTGATATTGCTGTCATTCTCTACACTTCCGGCACGACCGGGCAACCCAAAGGAGCCATGATCAGCCACGGGAACCTGGCAGCGAACGCTCTGGCTCTGCACAAAGCCTGGGGCTGGACCCGGGGCGACGTCATGTTACATGCGTTGCCGATATTCCATATCCATGGGCTATTCGTCGCCACTCATCTGGCCGTACTAAATGCCAGTCCCGTTATATTTTTACCGAAATTTGACGCGGAAGAGATCATAAGGCTACTCCCGGTCGCGACAGTCTATATGGGTGTGCCGACACACTACACCCGGCTCCTTGCCAGCCCTGGACTCAGCAGAAACGCCTGCCGCAACATGCGGTTATTCACTTGTGGCTCGGCGCCACTGTTGCCGCAAACTTTCATTGAGTTCAAAAGACGAACAGGTTATGCCATCGTTGAACGATACGGCATGACTGAAACCGGCATGAACACCTCCAACCCGATCAACGGCCCGATAAAACCCGGCTCCGTAGGACCACCCTTAGCCGGAGTTTCCTGCAAGATTATCGATCAAGAGGGTAATGAAACACCGATAAATGAAATCGGGGGCCTGCTGGTCAAGGGCCAGAATGTATTCAGTGGCTACTGGCAATTACCGGAAAAGACAGCTAAAGAATTCACCAGCGACGGTTATTTCAGCACCGGGGATCTGGCATCCCGGGATGCGGATGGCTATATTTCAATCGTCGGCCGGGAAAAGGATATGATCATCACAGGCGGTTTAAACGTGTACCCCCGGGAAATCGAAGCCATTATCGATAAGATGCCGGGAGTCGATGAATCTGCTGTCATCGGTCTCGCCCACAGTGATTTCGGCGAGGCTGTCACCGCTGTTATCGTGAAATCAGCGGGATCCAATACAGATGAACAAACCATTATCCAGCATCTGAAAAATACGTTAGCTAATTTCAAAGTGCCAAAGCAGGTCATTTTTGTTGAAAGGTTACCCAGGAATACGATGGGTAAAGTTCAAAAGAATGTCCTTCGCGGAGAATTGAAACAATAATAATGCCGGCTTGCTCATGCTAATATGCGCGCTTTGGTTTATGTCGTTTAACAATGAGACTAGGCATACTCGCATCGCATCACGGCACAAATTTTCAAGCGGTTATTGATGCGTGCCAGTGTGGCAACCTTGCGGCAGAAGTTGCTGTCGCCATCAGTAACAACAGCCAATCGGGAGCCCTCGTACGCGCCCGGGCTGCCAATATCCCAACGGTTCATCTTTCCAGCAGAACCCATCCACAAGCAGAGGCGCTGGACGAGGCATTGCTGTCAGCCTTAACTGATCACCAGGTGGACCTGGTGGTGATGTTAGGCTACATGAAGAAACTGGGGTCGCGGACTTTGCAACATTTCCAGGGGAGAATTATTAACATTCACCCATCCCTGTTACCCAAGTATGGCGGCCAGGGCATGTTTGGTTTGAATGTCCATAAAGCAGTTTTGGAATCAGCGGATACGGAAACAGGAGTTACCGTTCATTATGCGGATGAACACTACGACACAGGACAAATGATTACCCAGGTCCGGATCCAGGTCATGCCCGACGACAGTCCAGAATCACTGGCGGCAAGGGTCCTGCGCCAAGAACACAAGTTACTCGTCAACACACTCAAACAACTCGCGGAAAGACCATGCAATCATCAGATGAAAGTACGCTAAAACCCCGCGACGCCCGCGCCCCTATTGCACTGATGACCTGCGAATCCGGACGAAAACTCGCGGAAACAGTATGTGGGCACATGGGCAAGGACCTGATTCCGACGGAGGAAACCTGGTTTGCCTGTGGCGAGGGTAAATTCGAAATCGGGGCCAATATCCGCGGCCACGATGTGTACATATTCCAGTCCCCCATCGGTTCCCAGGATTCCCTGTCCGTCTATGACCGTTTTATCATGTTGTTGCATGCCGTGGAGGCCGCGGCATTGTCGGATGCACAATACATCACAGCAGTCGTACCCTACTATCCAGGCGCTCGCCAGGATAAACGCAAGGGAAGGACGCGGGAAGGCATCAGTGCAGGTCTGTTTGCACGGATGCTGCAGAGCGCCGGAATCGACCGGGTGGTGACCACCGAGATTCACAACGATGCAATCGCCGGAATGTTCAATCCCACCCTGGCTCACCTGGAAAATGTTTTTCTAACCAGGCGGTTTGTCCACTGGTTAAAATCCAGGAATCTGGTGGGTGATGTAGTCGTCTCTCCGGACGTCGGTTATCTGGAGCGCGCCAGGGCTTATGCTGAAGAACTGCAGGCTGATCTCGCTGCGCTGTCAAAAGAGAGGGACTACTCAAAACCAAACCAGGTGCTCCGCTCTACACTGATTGGCGATGTGCAGGACAAAAACATCCTGCTGGTTGACGATATTATTGATACCGCGGGTTCGGTCGGCGCTGCAGTCGATGAGCTGAAAAGCAGAGGAGCACGAGATATTATTGTTGCCTGTGTCCATCCTTTGTTCTCTCACCCGGCCTGGGACAGACTGCATGCGGTTAAAGAGGGCGCTGACAAGGGGGGGTGGAATTTTCAGGTGGTGGGCACCAGCACTGTAGTCCATGAAAATACGCCTGACTGGTATCACTCGTTCCCCATTGAAAAACTTCTCGCCGCTATTCTGGAAAAGATTAATTCGCGAGGCAGCGTTACCGGCGTTCAAAATCAGAGAGAACCGGTTCCTTGACAAGCACCTGGATATGTCTATCCTTGCCTTATGGAACTTAGCAACATGCATCTGCCAATTATTCGCATTATTCACTGCCGACTGGTTGGTTAATGCTTGCATGACAAGATCGACAAGCCCGCCGGAATCGGCGGGTTTTTTTTGCACCTTTAATTCATAACGGGACCTAGTGTGGCAAGTAACGCCAAACCAGGAAGTGATACTTTTTCATTTTTGGAAGCGGAGCATGTTGTGCTCGACTTCTGGGAATCGTCTGCTATTTTCCAAAAAAGCCTGCAGCAGACAAACAATTCCACCCCTTATGTTTTCTATGATGGGCCACCCTTTGCGACGGGCCTGCCGCACCATGGCCACCTGGTCGCCTCCACCATCAAGGACGTCGTCCCCAGATACTTCACCATGAAAGGTCGCTTTGTGCAGCGCCGCTTCGGCTGGGATTGTCACGGGCTGCCCATCGAGCATGAAATAGATAAAAAACTGGGCATGTCGTCGCAGGAAGCTGTGAAGAAAATAGGCATCAAGGGCTACAACGACGAGTGTCGGGGTATCGTTCAGCGATACACCGCTGAATGGGAGAAGACGATCACCCGAATCGGTCGCTGGGTGGATTTTAAAAATGACTACAAGACGATGGAACCCTGGTACATGGAATCCGTCTGGTGGGTAGTGAAACAACTCTGGGATAAAGGTTTAATTTATCGCGGCGTAAAAGTCATGCCTTTTTCTACAGCCCTCGGCACGGTGTTATCCAATTTTGAAATTGCGTCAACCTACCAGGATGTCCAGGATCCTGCCATCACTGTATTGTTCAGGTTAAATGATGATGAACAGGGGCTTTGGATTGCAGCCTGGACCACAACTCCCTGGACCTTGCCTTCCAATCTTGCCTTGTGTGTCGGCGATGATATTGACTATGTAACGATTTACGACAAGGAAGTAAAGAAATACATCATCGTTGCAAGCGCGCGCCTGGACGATCTGGGCAAGGGAAAGGACCTGGAAGTTATTGATGAATTCAAGGGATCAACGCTTGTGGGCCGGACATACCAGCCTCTTTTCCCCTACTTTGCCGATTTGAAGAAAGAAGGTGCGTTCTGCATCGTCTCGGACGACTACGTAACGACAGAAAGTGGCACAGGTATAGTCCATCAGGCGCCTGCTTTCGGTGAGGATGATTCCCGTATCCTGAAAAACGCCAACATTGCAGCAATGGTTTGCCCAATCGATATGAGTGGGAAATTTGATGACACGGTAACGGACTTCGCTGGAATGCATGTAAAAGATGCGGATAAATATATCATTCGGTATCTGAAAGAGGCTGGAAACCTCTATATCCAGGATGTCATTGAGCACAGTTATCCTTTCTGTCCGAGATCAGATACCCCCATCATCTACCGGGCCATCGATTCCTGGTATGTAAAGGTCGAACAGATGCGCGATGACCTGGTTAAGGCTAACCAGGAAATTAACTGGGTTCCTTCGCACATAAAATCCGGGCGCATGGGTAACTGGCTGGAGGGCGCCATCGACTGGGCAATTTCCAGGAATCGGTACTGGGGCACGCCATTACCTATCTGGATCAACGATGTCACAGGCAACCAGATTTGCATCGGCTCGATTGAGGAACTGGAACAATACACGGGCATCCTGGTAGAGGACCTGCATCGAGAATATGTTGATCCTTTGACATTTACGCTCGACGGCGAAGAAGGTACTTATCGCCGCATCGAAGAAGTGCTTGACTGCTGGTTCGAATCCGGTGCGATGCCGTATGCGCAGATACACTATCCTTTTGAAAACCAGACTGTATTTGACCATGGATTTCCGGCTGAGTTTATCGCAGAGGGGCTCGATCAGACACGGGGATGGTTTTATACCCTGATCGTTCTTGGCACGGCCTTGTTTGGCAAACACCCATTCAAGAATGTCATCGTGAACGGACTTGTCTTGGCGAAAGATGGCAAGAAAATGTCCAAACGACTGCGCAACTACACGCCTCCAGACGAATTGATGGAAACCTACGGCGCCGATGCGCTAAGGCTATACCTGATAAATTCAGGCCTTGTGCGCGCCGAGGAACAGCGGTTTTTAGATAGCGGCGTTAAAGACATGGTCCGCAGAGCCCTGCTCCCGTGGCTGAACGCGTTCAAGTTTCTGAATACCTACGCCGTTATTGATCAGTGGAGCCCGTCTAACGAACAAATAGAATCTGAAAATATCATGGATCAATGGATCCTGTCCCGCCTGCAGTCGCTCAAAGTTAACATCGCAGAAGAAATGGAAAAGTACCACCTCTATAACGTGGTGCCTTCCCTGTTCCTGTTTATCGAGGACCTGACCAACTGGTATATTCGCCTGAACCGCTCCCGATTCTGGGTGGAAGAAATGACCCAGGACAAGATAAGCGCCTACTCAACCCTCTACACCACCATTTATGAACTGAGCTTAAGCATGGCACCTTTCGCGCCTTTTCTCAGCGAAACCATCTACCAGGAACTGCGGGCATTCGGCGAAGTCGAGTTACCCGAGTCTGTACATTTGTGTCGCTATCCTGAAGCGGACAACCATCGAATCAAACCCCTGCTGGAACGCGCGGTTACGCGCATGCAGCACATCGTTCTTCTGGGTCGCCAAAAGCGCAACCAGGAAAAAGTAAAAACAAAATTTCCGTTATCACGCTTAACCGTCATTCACAAAGATACACAATTACTGGAAGAAATCGGCAGACTTGACAGCTACATCAAGACGGAGCTTAACGTTAAAACAGTTGAATACTCGACAGATGAAGACAAGTACATCACCCTTTATGCCAAACCCAACTCTCCTGTGTTAGGCAAGAGATTCGGAAAACGGTTTAAAGGTTTTAAACAAAAGATCGAAACCCTGGATGCTCAGAGCATCAACAAATTTCTGGAACTGGGCAGGATGGAAATCGATGGTGAACAACTGGATTCCGAAGATATCCTTGTTTTCAGGAAAGCACGGGAGGGAGGTAATGCGCTGTCTGATCGATACGTTTCGATCGACCTGGATTGCAATCTGACCGAAGAACTCATCCGCGAAGGGTTGGCGAGAGAAGTCGTCAGCAGGATCCAAAAATCAAGAAAAGACGCCGGGTTTAATGTTTCCGACAGAATTCGAATCCACATTAACGCATCGAACGAACTCCTACTCGCGATCCGCCAGCATCGTTCCCACATCATGAACGAGACCCTCACCATTGAAATCAAAGAATCTGAAATCGATGACCTGCCTCTTTCGTTCGAGATCGATGCACACAAACTCAGTATGTCAATCGAACGTATTGGTGAAGAAGGCGAAGCAGAGTAGGATTCACACATGGATGAACTCCTGAACAGTTCGCTCGTTACCATCGCAGGCTCCATCGCCAATGGCAGGGTGACATCGAAAGAAATCGTTACCGCATTCCTGGATAGAATCGAACGGGTTAACAGCGAACTGAACGCGGTGGTGTACTCGACTGCAGAACCAGCATTAAAACATGCCGACAAGGCAGATGCAGACCTGAAAAACGGCCATTCCCATGGAGCCCTTCACGGCGTTCCAGTGACCATTAAAGACAGCCTCGATACCATTGATGCGATCACGACCTGGGGCACCCTCGGGCGAAAGGAATTTACACCTGGCCGCGACGCCACCTGCGTCGAACGCCTGCGCAACCAGGGTGCCATCCTGATGGGCAAAACAAATACACCCGAATTCACACTTTCTTTCCAGACTGACAACCTTGTCTATGGCAAAACTAACAATCCGTTCGACCCGGGTCTAACGCCAGGTGGCAGCAGCGGAGGTGCGGCGTCAATTATCGCAGCGGGTGCATCGCCACTGGATATTGGAACGGATACCGGTGGCAGTATTCGATTGCCCAGTCACTTCAGCGGTATAGCAGGCATCAAGCCTACAACCGGCCGTGTTCCCTGTACCGGTAATGCACTACCCAGCACCGGGTTGATCTCGCCACTTTCACAGCCAGGTCCTATGGCGAGATACGTAGAAGATCTTTCTTTCATTCTGAAAATCATCTCCGGCCCTGACCTGCTCGACCCCCATGCGGTAGATGCCCCATGGCATGATCCTGAGCAGGTGGATATCACCAGGTTGAGGATCGGCTATCACACTGATAACGGGATCAGCACGCCCGCAACCGAGATAGTCCAGACAATCAAGAACGTCCTTGATCTACTCAAGGATCACAACCTGGTCGCACACGAGGCCAGGCCAGGCGGCCTGGAGATGGCCGGATTTATCATGGCACGGGTATTTTCAGCAGACTCTGGAGAAATGTTAAACGTCTTGCTTGAAGATTGCCGCACGCAAACACCTTCACCGACAATCCTCAGGCACATGAAACGACCGCCAAGCGAACTGTCTGCAACCGAGTTCGCCCAGGTGCTGAACCTATGGCAAAACTACCAGAGTTCCATGCTGGGATATTTCAATGATTTCGACATTCTCATCAGCCCGGTCAATGCGCATACCGCCATAAAACATGGTGAGAAGGAAGATATGGACGCCTACACCTATACCAGTGCTTATAATCTTACCGGCTGGCCCGCCACAGTGATTCGCGCTGGCACCAGTGGGACAGGTCTGCCCATCGGAATACAGATTCTAAGTCGCCCCTTCCGCGAAGATCACTGCCTCGCGTTAGCCGCCTGGCTACAATCAAAGCTTGGCACCTTTCCACCTCCCAGGATTAACGTATTCGGCTGATTCCGCGGGAGCAGAGACCAGGGCTAAACCGGTCCTGGGATTCTCGCGTCTAACAATTCATCGCACACAGGTACCGTAGTATCGCGCGCGACTAGCAACAAAAGGGCTCTATCAGTATGCTACGCAGCCCGATACTCCGATTATGAGTTGTAAAGGAAACCAATATGGCGGCAAACCTCTTCAGACCTTCTATCAATGCCCGTTTCCTGGGATTTTTGTTCCTGATTTCGTGCCTTCCTGTTAACGCCGTTGATCTTAGCGATATCTACGACCAGGCAGTACGCAACGATCCGCAGCTCGGCGCTGCCAAAGCCTTATATCTGTCACAGGCGGAGGGAGTCAACCGGGCAAAAGCGGGCATCTTGCCGTCCGTTTCGGTGAGCGGGAGCACATCTGACGAACGCAGGCGAGCACCGATACCCCAGACTGAATTTGATTTCGACCCCACCAGCCCTACTTTTGGCAACCAGATTCCTGTCCCTGGGAACAGTCCAACCGAAAGATTCAACACCCATGTGTGGCGAGCAGTGCTCAGTCAGCCACTATTCAGGCTGGATCGCTGGTACCAATTCCAGCGGTCAAAAAATATCAAGGCCCAGGCGCGCGCACAATTTGCCTCTGACCAGCAGGATCTCATCATTCGGGTGGCGACAAGTTATCTCGATATTCTGGAACGGCAGGATGCACTAAGCGCGTCGAACGCAGAACGTGAGGCCGTAGGGCGAGAGCTTGAGCAGGTTCAACAACGGTTTGATGTCGGCCTGGTCGCCATAACAGATGTCCTCGAATCAATCGCCGCATATGACGCTGCCACCGTAAATGTCATCGAAGCCGAGGGCGCACAATCCATCAGCTTCGAGCCATTGTTGCGCTTGACCGGTGAAAACATCAATTCAGTTCTTGCTCTATCCAGAGATTTCCCGGTAAAACCGCCAGATCCCATGAACGAGGACGCCTGGGTGCAGGCTGCTCTGCAACATAACTATTCTCTGCTTGTCGCACGGGAGGTCGTGAACGCAGCCCGGCGACAGATCAAGATCTCGAAAGCAGGTCATCTGCCCACGGTCGACGCACAGGTGTCCTGGACCCACAGCGTTTTTGGCGGAGGCGGCTTTTTCGGTTCCAAAATTGACACCAGATCTTTGGCCCTGCAGATGAATATCCCGATCTATGCCGGTGGCGGAACGAGTTCCGCGGTCAGACAATCAGGCTACCAACTGGAACAAGCCCAGAAAAATTTCGACTTGGCCCAGCGCACGATTGTGGAAAGAACCAAGAGCCTCTACACCGCGATAAATACGGATGTTGCCCGCGTAAATGCCCGATTGCGCGGCATAGAATCCAGCCAGAGCGCTCTGGACGCCACACAGACTGGCTACGAGGTCGGCACCCGGAATATCGTTGATGTACTGCTGGCACAACAACGTTTGTATCTTTCACAATTCCAATATGCAAGCGCACGGTATCAATATATCAAGGACACCTTCAGTCTCAAACAACTTGTTGGCGCTCTTAGTCCTGATGACATTTACGACCTAAACAATTTCACACAAGGGGAAAACACCATCAGCAGAATAACCCCAACCACGAGATAACCGGGTACAATTAAACTGCCATAGAGAATAAAACTCGGGTTGGAGAGGTGACAATGAAATACAAATGGCTGGCAGCTGCAATTTTTATGGCAGCCGTGGGAGCCGTAGTCCTGGCTACAAGCCAGAAGGACGAAAGCACCCCTCCTCCGGAAACAGACTCTCGTGAGCAACCCTTCCTCACCGATGATGAAAGCAACAACATTGCAGTATTCAGCAATGTCAGCCCCTCCGTCGTCTTTGTGACCAATACACAATTTCGCCGTCAACTGTTTTCACTCAACGTTATGGAAATACCCAAGGGCAGCGGCACAGGTTTCATCTGGGACGAAGATGGGCTTATCGTCACCAACTACCATGTCGTTTATCAGGCCAACAAAATTACCATCACCCTGCAGTCCGGTAACAGTTACGACGCCGAGATAGTCGGCGTCTCTCCTGAAAAGGACATCGCACTGTTGCGCATCGACGCACCTGGAGAAAAACTCAAAGCGATAGTTCTGGGTGATTCAAATTCACTTTCTGTTGGCAGGAAAGTTCTGGCAATCGGTAATCCCTTCGCGCTGGATACCACTTTGACTGTGGGTGTCGTTAGTGCCCTCGGGCGCGAGATAAAGTCGATGAGCAATCGCACTATCAAAAATGTCATTCAAACTGACGCGGCAATTAATCCTGGCAACTCCGGCGGGCCTCTCCTCGACTCAATGGGTCGGCTGGTAGGGGTTAACACTGCTATATTCAGCCCGTCTGGCGCCAGCGCAGGAATCGGTTTTGCCATCCCTGTCAACACGGTAAAGCTCATTGTTCCTCAGCTTCTGAATTACGGTCGTCTGTACAGACCCGTACTCGGTATCGAGACCCTGACCCTGACAGACTACTGGGCTGCGCGTCTCAGGATTAAAGGGGTCGCCATCCTATCGGTAAAGAAAAACCTACCCGCTGAAAGAGCGGGGATGATAGGTGTACGGGAGGACAGGCGGGGTAGTATTCATCTTGGCGATGTCATTATCGCCATTGACGACGAGCCTGTAACAAATGAAGACACCTTGTTATCTTTGTTAGAGCTGCACGAACCAGGCGACAGAGTGAAGGTGACAACTCTCAAAAACGAAAAGATCCATAACTATGAGGTGACGCTGGGTTCGCCGGAATAAATGTTCCTATCCTCCCTGACTGAACAGCAAAAAGAAGCGTTTTTTTGTCTTGCACACACCATCGTCGTTTCCGATGGCGAACTTAGCGTCGGTGAGCAGATCATGATGGAAGATATGCGACGCGAGATGGCGCTACGCATTGAATTTGAGCCGGATTATCTTGATGTCGCCGGAACCCAAGATGTGTTTGACACCAAGAGATCAAGAACCATCGTCGTAATATCCCTTATTCGATTGAACTACGCTGACGGGGCATTTGAAATTGAAGAGCGAAGCTTTTTGAATGTCCTTTGTAATGCATTCGAAATCTCGGACACCGAATTTGTACTAATTGATAACTGGGTTCGCCGACTAATCGCACTTGAACGGGAGGCCAATGATTTTTTCTAGGGAAATTCCTTTTCGAATCATCTTCATATCCACCATGACCCTGTCGGTGGCTACCTGCGCTAACTATCCGGCAAATAATCTAGTACCTGCACAAGAGTCCTCCGAACAATTGCTGGCGAAACCGCCCGATGACTGGAAGCTGATTTATCAGTTAAACAATCCCTCTGCCCGATTATCTGATTTCGTTCCGCCACAGGAAACAGCTTTCGAGTGGACTACCAAACTGTCCTTTGAGTCCTCAAGGGTGCTTGTTGATTCCGATCCAATTCAAGTCCTGTTGGCTGAAGCAGACCTTGATCAGAAAAATTGCAGATTCGTGCAACATTTCAACCTATTCTCTGGATTGGAAAACAACTTCCCGGCCTCCGTAAGATTATTCTTGTGTGGTGAAAACACTCTGGTAAAAAAGGGAGAGGTAAAGATGATTAAGGCCATTGCTGGTAACGATTATTTTTATCTCATCAGGATCCTGAAACGAATCGAACCATTTGATGTTGATAAGCCGGAATTTGCAAAAGCAGAAGTAGCGGAATGGTCCAGTTACATTCGCAACATATCGCTCTGCGACCCAGGCAAACCTGAGCATCCCTGTCCGGGTAACTGATCGAAAACTGTCCGACGGTATAGAGACATCAGAATCGTCGATTGCCTTGAATCCCATCCTGCTTCGCCTACACCAATAGAAGCGATTGCCGCTTACATACGGCGATTTCCAAAACGAGAATTACACATCCAGTAACATGCCGATTCCACCATGATCCCCTGGTTGAACAATTTTCTATTCGCGATACTGCCCGGCACCTGCATCGTCTGCGACGCATCAACCTACCGTAGGATGGATCTCTGCATCGATTGCGAATTGGAACTACCATGGCTTAAAAATGCTTGCCTGTCATGTAGCATTCCTCTGCCAGACGGCAATTCTGTCTGTGGCAGGTGTTTCTTCGACAAACCACCTTTCACCCGTTGCCATAGCAGTTTCGTTTACACCTATCCAATCGACAGACTGATCCTGGACTTCAAGGAGCATCGGAAGCTGTATATCGGCAACCTGCTGGCAACGCTGCTGCTTAAAACCTTCCCGGAAAATTTTACCCCGCCAGACCTGCTGGTACCTGTTCCCCTACACAAATCCGCTCAAAAAAGAAGAGGTTTCAACCAGTCTCTCGAGATCGCAAACGTTCTTTCAGACAAGTGGTCAATTCCGGTGGATGCTAGAAATTGCAAGCGAATAGTCAAAACCACTCCGCAGAAATCCCTGCACCCAAAAGATCGGGCTAAAAACATTCAAGGCGCTTTCGCCATCAAGAATCCTTACCAGGGTGAGCGCATCGCCATAGTTGATGACGTCGTTACCACTGGCGCGACTGTGACTGAATTCGCCAGGCTCATCATGGACAATGGCGCGGCTTCAACGGACATTATTTGTATCGCACGAACGCCACTGTAACGGTCTGACTTCGAGGGCGGGCAGATTTTTGTCCAGATTTAATCTTCGAACACCTTAGTACCCGCGTAGCTAACCAGCTCGCTGTGCCTGTGGTAAAGTCGCCCACATGAGTCATGTGGGTTAATTATGGATTGGCAACTGGTTGATCTTGGCCGGGATTTTACTGCAGGTATCAAACCTCCAGAATCATTCGATGAGAGTTTTCACATTGTCATTTCTGATGATGAAGTCCTGACTATCGATGGCGCGCATCCGTGGCGACCCTTGAACCAGGATGAATGGCGCTGGTTAGGCTTGGATCAGGTCGCGAGCCACTATCTGGGCAGTATTAGCAATGTCCCACTTTTCGCCAACGAAGTTGATCAAGACGCAGACAATCCAGATGGTTACGAATTTTCAACGCTATGGTCATTCCTGAATCAGGTCGACCAACAAGTCTTTTATCTCGTTGGTCGAGCCAGGCAGATCGTCGAATGGCACCGGAACCATCACTACTGCGGTCAGTGCGGGCAGGAGACAAGCAGCTTTGAGGCTGATCGCTCGAGAAAGTGCGAATCCTGCAACCTAATGTTTTATCCCAGGCTGTCTCCTTCAATTATCGTTTGTGTTAACAAGGGGGAGGAAATACTCCTTGCCCGTAACGCCCATGCGAGCGGAAATTTTTACAGCACCATCGCAGGCTTCGTTGAGCCGGGCGAGTCGATCGAGGAAACTGTCCACCGCGAAGTGTTTGAGGAGGTCGGCATCAAGGTGCACAAGTTAAAGTATTTCGGCAGTCAATCCTGGCCTTTCCCGAATTCGCTGATGTTTGGTTTTCATGCGGAGTATGACAGCGGAGAGTTAACCCTTCAGAAGGAGGAAATCGCAGACGCCCAGTGGTTTCACTACACAGACCTTCCCAACAGGCCTGCGATGGTTTCGATTTCCGGATGGCTGATCAACGATTTCATCAAAAGAGCGGAACTGAACCAGATTCAGACCAGGAAGTAATGACAGTGCTGCCTTCAAGTCCATTCCTCATCCTAATGGTTTTGCTGAATTTTCAATCCACCACCGTTTCAGCAGATACGATTCGCATCGCCGTGGCTTCAAATTTTTATCCCACGCTCACCAGGTTAATACAGGTGCTGTCCAAAGAATCACGCCACGAGTTCGATGTGATCTCAGGTTCTACGGGCATACTGTACGCGCAGATTGAAAATGGCGCGCCGTTCGACATATTCATGGCAGCCGATGTTTTGAGACCATCCCTACTCGATGCGCACGGACTCATAGAGCCTGGCAGCAGAAGGACCTACGCTATTGGTCAGCTAGCCCTTTGGGCGCCGGATTCCACTTCGCGAGTCGATAAGGATTTTCTATTGGCATTCAAGGGAAGACTGGCGATTGCCAATCCCGATATTGCACCCTACGGGATCGCCGCAAAAACACTGCTGCAGCGCATGGGCCTCTCTCAGCTGCAGCTGGTCAGGGGAAACAATGTGGCGCAAACATTTCAGTTTGTGCAGACCGGCAACGCGAAGGCAGGTCTGATTGCTTTGTCACAGGCTATCCACAGTAAAATTAAAGCCAAGTTTTTCTGGACAGTGACGCACAATTACTATGAACCCATAGAACAACAGATGGTGGTCATTACGCATTCTCCAGGGAGTATCGAATTCACAGGTTTTCTAACATCCGAAACCGCGATCCACATTCTTATCAACGATGGTTACCAGCTACCCGGGGAAGAGGATAGATAACGACGTGATAGACCCGGACCTAGTTTCCCTCACCATTACCCTGAAACTTGCTGGCGTAACTACTTTCATATTGTTCCTGGTGGGAACCCCCCTCGCCTGGTGGTTAGCGCGGACCAGACATATTGCCGGTTTTTTCATTGAACCTCTCGTTGCCCTGCCAATTGTATTACCGCCAACCGTCCTTGGTTTTTATCTCCTCATTTTGTTTTCACCCAACAGCGGATTCGGAAAAGCCTGGACTTCGATAACCGGGAATACGCTGGCATTTACGTTTGAGGGTCTGGTTATAGGCTCTGTGATCTACTCTCTTCCATTTTACGTTCAGCCGTTACAGGTGGCTTTTGAGAGTGTCAAACAGGACCTGCTGGATGCCGCAGCGACTCTCGGGGCAGGACCTTATGATCGCTTCTTCAACATCGTGGTGCCGCTGTGCCGACGAGGCTTTGTCGTTGCCGGTACACTTGCTTTTGCGCACACCGTGGGCGAGTTTGGAATCGTATTGATGATCGGTGGAAACATTCCCGGCGAGACTCGCGTCCTGTCCATCGCCCTGTTCGACCATGTGGAAACCCTGCAATATGGTCGTGCGCACCTGATGGCTGCCGGATTGCTGGTATTTTCCTTTGTCCTGTTACTGGCGGTCTACACCCTCAACCGGGGCAGACCAGGTCAACCAAGGCGCTTAAGCTTAGGCGGCTGATATGGAGGTAACCAATGGAGATCCGGGCTGATATTCACCTGACTCGAAGCGCAGGATTTATCCTGGATATGAATATTACCGTGCAACCAAATGGAATCACCGCGCTTTTTGGACCATCCGGTTCGGGGAAGTCAACCTTGCTTCGATTGCTGGCGGGCCTTGAACGCGGAACCGTTCAGGATCGAATCAGGATCACAAGCGATGATACGGTATGGCAAGATGAAACCACATTTGTTCCACCTGAAAAACGAGGTATCGGGTTTGTGTTCCAGCAACAACAGCTGTTTCCACATCTTAACGTCCAGGAGAATTTGCTTTTTGCATTGAATCGCCAGCATACACAAAACGACCTCGATGCCGACCAGGTTTATGAGTGGCTGAATCTTATGCCGCTGCTGGACAAGAACGTCAATCAGCTGTCCGGGGGAGAAGCCCAACGAGTCGCAATCGCCAGGGTGCTGCTTAATGGGGCTAGATGTATTTTGCTGGACGAACCACTAGGCTCTATCGATACGGCATCCAGGTCGCGGATACTGCCTTACCTTGATCGCTTGCACCGGAATCTGCAGATCCCGATGGTATATGTCAGTCATTCATACGAGGAGATCTCCTACCTGGCCGATTATCTCTTCGTCCTGGAAGATGGAAAAATAAAGTCAAAAGGCTCCCTACTTGAGCTCAGCTCAACCCTTGAGCTAAATTCCACCGAGGGAGACTCCGCTGCTGCAGTCATTCAGTGCAGGGTTTCAAGGCACGATCCCACCTATCGCCTGAGCGAATTGGACTTCGAAGGCGCAAAAATTTTTGTTAATGCGGAGAATTACCAGGTCGATGACTCCGTAAGACTCAGAATACCAGCACGGGATGTCAGCATCGCTACCAGTCAACCAGTCAATTCCAGCATCCTGAATATACTTGAAGTGGAAGTCGTATCCTTTGAAGAAAGCCCAGGACCAAGCATTCTCGTTAGGTTGCGCCGCAACAATCAGTTTATACTTGCCCGAATTACCAGAAAATCTCTCAACATCTTAAATATTCAACCCGGGCAGAAAGTCTACGCACAAATAAAGAGTGTAGCGCTGTTAATGGAAAGTACCAGTGAGTAACGAACATCCTTTTACCCGTCTAACGCCTGATCTCGTGATGGATGCCGTTGAAAGCGTAGGTTATCAATGCGACGCCCGTATCCTTGAACTTAACAGTTACGAAAATCGTGTCTATCAGATCGGGATCGAAGAATCAGAACCCCTGGTCGGGAAATTTTACCGACCCGATCGCTGGAGCGATGAGGAGATCCAGGAAGAGCATGATTTCACACTCGAACTGGCTGAGGAGGAAATTTCAGTTGTTGCACCACTGCCAATAGAAGGCGACAAGACATTAAGCAGTTTCGACAAATTTCGTTTTTCACTCTACCCCAGGCGTGGTGGCAGGGCACCTGAACTGGATGATCTGAACTGCCTGGAAATTCTCGGCAGATTTATCGGCCGGATACACAGCGTAGGCGCGAGGAAGAAATTTATTCACCGCCGGCACATTTCCGTTGAAGAGTACGGTATCGAAACACGAAAGTTTCTGCTGGAGAACAACTTTCTGCCTACTGACCTGCTGCCCGCCTACGAGTCTGTATCGGAAGGTCTGTTGCAGGATTTGCAGCAGGCATTCTCCGCTTTTACTTATCGATCCATTCGTTTGCACGGCGACTGCCACATGGGTAACGTCTTGTGGCGCATGGATACACCGCACTTTGTAGACTTTGATGATGCCCGTTCCGGCCCTGCAATCCAGGATTTGTGGATGATGCTTTCCGGGGACCCGGCCGAACAGTCGATTCAGATGTCGACGATACTCGAGGGTTACAAGGATTTTTCAGAATTCGACTACTCTGAACTGCGACTGATAGAACCGCTGCGTACCCTGCGCATGATGTACCACGCCGGGTGGATCGCGAAAAGATGGGATGATCCGGCTTTTCCGAGAGCGTTCCCTTTCTTCAACACGGAACGTTACTGGTCGAATCACATTCTCGAACTTCGGGAACAGTGGTCCAAACTGAGCGAGCCCACTCTTCAGGTTTATAACTGAACTAACTGGGAAACGCGATCAACCGTGGTTACGTTACAGCGGTCCATCCGTTACTCCAGAAAATATCAGCAGGGCTCCCTCCCCTCCGCTGGCTTGCAGCCCTCCGGGCTCCCCTCACTTCCTCGCGAGCCCCTACGGGTCTCACTCGTTACTCGGTGCTACGCTTTTACGGCTACGGGAAGGAAACCCTGCTGATATTTTCTTAAGCTCTGACCTTAATCACATACAGGGTGTAATGATGATGTGCAAAAACCTAGCAGAAGGCTTAGCCAGGCCTCTCTCCGTAGCCGTAAAAGCGCAGCGCTGAACGTAGGAAGGAGACTCGAAGAGGCTCCTGAGGAAGTGAGGGGAGCCCGGAGGGCCGCAAGCCAGCGAAGGAGGGAGGCCTGGCTAAGCCTTCTGCGATCACCGTGTATTCGCGACAATCCACTGCCATTTGGACCAGACACTATTGACACCTGCTTAAAGCAGCCATATGGAATTTGTTGACCACCGGATTAGCATACATCTTTAACCATTGTTGTCGATGGCCAGCTTCACAGTTCTCTAATCTGACCTCATAATCTTTTGGGTCGCCAATAGCAGCTTTGTCTCGAACCTGATTCCAGATTTTTTCGTAATCACTATCTTGTATCTGGGACAAGGCCCAGTAGTTAATCGGGAATAGCTCGAAATTATCCATTACCTGACGATCGACTTCCTGGGCAACTTCTTCTGCGGTGGCAAAAGACCCATCGAGCACCTCACCCAGTTTAAGTACGACATTACCCTTAAACCCAGCCAATCCCTTAACCAGGCTCAATAAATCCTCCCCATCCGTTTTTTCATATACGCCGGTCAGCGCCATGGATGTCAGCTCTCTGGCTTTCATCTCATCACAAGGATCAAATTCATAGGAAAGCGACATCGGGACGATCTTCATTGCTGCAATTGACTCCGCGAAATCACTTTTCCGTTCACACAGGTTAAGCATCTTGATCACAGCCGGATCCGTCTGGTCCACTCCATTCTTGGCTCTGCCTTCACTCTGGGCAATCCAAACAGAACTACCCTCGCGCAGTGAAGTTCGAATGTACTCTGATGACTGCATCAGCGCTTTATACAGATTCCTCGCTCCTTCTATCGATCGTCTAATAAAAAAACTTTTATTCAGTTTCATCAGGTCAGTTGCGAATTGCCGCTGTATTAGATTATCACCCACCGCAATCCTGACCGTGTCAAATCCAGACAGGTACAAAGCGTAGTTCAGCAGCATGGAATCCCCGGCTATATCACGATGGTTGCTAATGAAGAGGTACGCTTCGTCCTGGCTTAACCTGTCAATACCTTCATATCGAAACTCGATGATCGATTCTTCAACCAGCCTTTTGGCAGCTCGTGCAACGATTTCCTGGAAACTCCTGATGGAGGTAATCCCAGATAACTGCCTGCCCAACCGGTGTGCCACTTGCATTTCAACCAGCCTCGGCGCGAAGCGATGAAGGCGTGGCGCCTGCCACTTACTGATAAACCGGAGAAACTCCTTGTCCCGAAGCAACCGGCTGACGACGCCTGCCACCTCCAGATCATTATATGGTCTGATATCTTCGAAACTGCCCATCTTGTTGTCTGTAATTCCTGTGCAGGGATATTCTACTTGTTATGGTCGTTAGTGGCGCTACTATCGGGTTCCGTTAGATGTCCCGCCGTCACCTGGTGTTGCACCATGATGCCATTCGAAATCCATAGCGCTGTCGCATCAGACCTGTTCGGCAAATATAAAGATCCAATTTTGACAGAGATGATTTTCCAGCCGTTTGGATTCTGAACCGGAAGTCACAAGGCCGCTATCTCACAATCAGAAAAGCACCAACGGCGAT
Organism: Pseudomonadota bacterium; assembly: GCA_022571415.1. Lineage (GTDB taxonomy): Bacteria > Pseudomonadota > Gammaproteobacteria > Pseudomonadales > Azotimanducaceae. Next base: position 18,887 of record JACZXW010000009.1, on the reverse strand, counting down.
TAACAATATAAATACCAGCCTGCGAACTATTCGATCAGGGATGTGATGCACAAACCGGCCTGTCACCACAGTCACGATGACGACAACAGGTATCGATGCGGCCGCCGTGACCAGAACGCGGCTATCGACATGGCCTGCTACGGCAACCACAAGCGTTCTCCAGAACGTAGATATCGCAAATATGGCAAGCAGGGTTGCCCTGATGACGTTTAGCTCAACCGGCTGGCGGTACATGTGATAGGCAAGTGGCGCTCCACCAGCACTGTAAAGACCTGCTACCAATCCGCCCAATATCCCACACAAGGTGGTAGCGGTGTTTGAAGATTTTTCTTTATACGCCGCCGGGGTAATCATCAGCATGATGCCAGCACCGATGATCACGATACCCAACAGGATCTGGAGAAAGTTGTAGTATTTTGCACTGAGATAATCCAGCAGGATGACACCCACAACCAGAACGGGGACTAATCCAAGTGAGATCCGTTTCACATAGTTGAAGTCAATATGGCGTCGGTTGTTCCTGAGTGCAACAATCGTATTGACGAATGTGATAAGGCTGATTACCGCGGCAGAAAAGCTGATTTCCGCGATATTCAAAACTGTCACACCCGCTATGATGATTAAGCCCAGCGCAAAACCGGTAACGGTTTGCACCACTGCCCCGGCAGCCACCAGGGCAAAAAACACTAGTGTGTTAGTCTCCAGCATCCTGTTCGAATATGATGATTGGGACACCAGCATAACGTATGTGTCGACTGCTGGAACTTAACCGCAAATGGAAATTTCCCCAATGCTCTGGATAAAAACGGTCCATATCCTGTTTGTCATGTCATGGATGGCAGGTATTTTTTATCTGCCCAGGATCATCGTGCACTATGTTGAAGGCAGCGCTGCTGGTGAAGACACCAGACGCCTGGTCATCATGGCAGAAAAGCTTTTCAGGTTTTCTTCTTTTATGGCGCTGCTGGCGATTATCCCAGGGCTGTGGTTATGGCTGGGCTACAACATCTCTGGAAACTGGATGCTGGTAAAGCTGGCCCTGGTCGTCATTTTAATCGCCTACCAGGGACAGAGTTTCTATTACATCCGGCAGATGCAAACCGGCCAGATTATTCACTCTTCCCTGTATTTTCGCTTCTTTAATGAATCCGCCCTGATTATCGTCATTCCCATACTGATTATGGTCGTAATAAAGCCTTTTTAGGTATCTCGGCTGGAAATAAAGCGACGGATTTTCACCAGGTTTGCGTATAAGCCAATGAAAATCCAATTGATTACCAGATGGAGAGCACATGGAATTTCTAAAATCAAAACTTATCGCCAGCGCACTCATTGCCAGTGTATCGACCTGTGCGTTCGCAGGTGATCGGGGTGAGGGCATCATCAATCGCCTGGATACCGACGGAGACAATCTCATCAGCCTGGAAGAATTTCACTTCCCTGGCGGCAGGGGAACTATGCTGCTGGAGAGAGCAGACCTTAACGACGATGGCAAAGTCACTGTAGAAGAAGCACTACAGGCAAGCAGCAAACGAATGGCCGAGCGACAAAAAAAAATGCAAGCCAAACTGACAGAGATAGATACCAACGATGACGGTGTAGTTACCCCAGAAGAAATACGCGCACATGCATTCAACAGGATGGATGGGAATAATGATGGTTTCCTGTCTGCTGAAGAATTTAGACGCGCAAAGCATCACCAGCCGATGCAGCACCGCCGACATGGAAAAAGACATCACGCACCCGATTCGACTTCCGGATAATTTCTGCTGGCGCCGGAAGCCATGAAATGTGTTACTGATGGGGGTGGATGAAGCAGACCTTATCAGGGAATCAGTAAACGGAGATGAATCCGCCTACGAACTGTTGCTTGAGCAACATCTGCCCTCCTTAACCAACTACGTGATGCGAATGATGGCAAATACAGCAGAGGCAGACGATATTATTCAGGAAACTTTCATCCGGCTTTGGACTCATGGTCAAACATTCAATCCCAGATATGCGAAGTTAACCACCTGGTTGCATAATATTGCCCATAACCTCTGCATCGATCACTTCCGCAAGCACAATCGAATGATTGGTGAACCCACAGAACAGCCCGACGTCGAAGCAAGAGGACCAGAACAGGGCTATATCCAGCAGCGCCAGGTCAGAAGTATTCAAGAGGCAATGATGGCATTACCTGAAAAACAACGAAGTGCCATCATCATGTGTCATTATCAGGGGCTGTCAAACAAAGATGCCGCGGCCGTTATCGAAATCTCGGTTGAAGCACTTGAATCGTTAATGGCCAGAGGGCGCAAGAAACTCAAGGATATTCTTGAAAATGAATATTGAACGATTCCAGCAGATTTTGGACGCCTACGGCTCCAGGGAGGACAACTGGCCCCGTGAGGAGAGGCAGGCTGCCCAATTGTTACTCCAGTCAAACACCGAATGTGTCTCGTTGTTACGGCGTTGTCATTCAGTGGATGACTATCTGGATGAATACGTACCGCGAGTTCCGCCTGCATTACGGCAAAAGATTCTGCAAAGATTACCAGGATCAATCATCGATACGATTGTTAACTGGTTAATCCCTGATGTTCGATCTGATTTTTGGCGACCGGTTATTGCAGGATCGTTGCTTTTGGTGATGGGAGTAATGCTGGGTACCAGCACACTCGGTGACCTGTTAGACAGTACAGCGGTGGACGACAACTGGGAGGAAGAGATTTACCTGCTGGCGCTTGATGATACTGTCAACGGCATGGAAATAATCGATGAGTAAAAACAGGATAATTGGCGTCGCTCTGGTATTTTCAGTTTCTTTGAACCTGTTGGTCGTTGGGGCGATCATCGGCAGAACCATGTTTGGGTCCCATCCCAGGTCCTTCACCCCTCCTCCTCTTGGCTGGGTGCTGCGGGACCTGGACGCGGATACCAGGAGCAAAATACGCCCGGGACTTGAAGACCGGGCGAAGGTGGTCGCTCCCCTGCGCAATGAAATGCATGCGGCACGGATAGAATTCAGCAAATTGCTTGGAGAAAAGGAGTTCGATGAAGCAGCCCTGGTAAAATCCCTCGGTCGGCTGCGCAAGGCCTCGGGCGAGTTTCAATCTACTCTTCACGAACACATGGTTTTGATCCTGAAGGACCTTGCACCCGAACAAAGGAGAAAGGTTGCACGATTCCTTATGCGCCATCATCCGCAAAGCAGGGAGGGCAAGGGACACGGACACCGGACACCTGGTTGAGACGCTGCCCTAGTGACATTCCCGCCAGGGAAAGACATCTCAGGTGCCAAGGAGGTTAGTATATAATCTCCTGTTTACATTTATTCAGTTGTGAATCATAAGGTTAATGCTGCCCTCTCCGGGCTGTTTCAAGATGCGCTGGACATATCCGGGCAGGATAGCTTCAGCACTTCCTTTGATCCGTCATTTCGATCTGAATGCGAAATTCATCAACAGGGTGACGACACCCTGTGGCGCCCTCAACCACAGTTTCCGATCGTAGATTTTTCCGGGCTGGCGAATGCCGTGGGCTCACCCATACATCCGGATATTTGTGCCTACTATGGCAGCTATTGGGCGGGTACCCTGGAATCCACCAGCGAAGAAGGTCATGTAAGCCTTCTCCAATTATGGAACCAGGACGATTTTGACCGCCTGATCGGAAACCTGATCGGGCACTTGATGGTAAAGCAGAAGATGAAACAATCCTTTACGGTATTTTTTGCCAACACTGAACCGGATTCTGAATTTTTCCTCAGCATTGACAACGAATCCGGCCAGATCCTTCTGGAGGAACCGGCAAAGGCTCCCCTCCGTGTCGTTGAGCAGGATCTGACCACATTCCTCAAGCGCCTGACTCCGGTTGCTACCCAATCCGGAATATACTAGGGAACCTATGGCGAAGACAATTCACAATGAATTCAATTACCCTGGCTCCCATTAAAAGCATCTCCGGAAGCGTCTCGCTCCCAGGCTCCAAAAGCCTGTCAAATCGAGCCCTGCTACTTTCCTCTTTGGCCGATGGAAATACCACACTGACCAATCTGCTAAGCAGCGAAGATACCAAACATATGGTAAGCGCACTTCGCCAGCTGGGCGCTCAACTGGAATTGAGTGATGGCGGAAAGCGCGCAGAAATTCGCGGAAATGGAGGGCTGTTTAGCACACCGGTTGAGACGTCCTTCTTCCTCGGCAATGCCGGAACAGCGATCCGACCTCTTACCTGTATTTTAAGCCTTATTGACGGTGAGTATGAAATCGACGGCGATGAATACATGCGTGAGCGACCCATTGCACACCTGATAGATGCCCTCCGACAACTGGGGGCAGATATTCACTATCTGGACAAGGAAGGTTACCCCCCGCTGAAAATAGTCGGCGGGAAGATCACCGGCGGGCAGGTAAAAATACCCGGTAATATTTCCAGCCAGTTCCTGACATCGTTGCTGATGAGTCTGCCACTCACTGCCAGGGGAAGCACCATCGAAGTGATTGGCGAACAGGTCTCCAAGCCCTATTTGGATATTACACTCGGCATCATGCAGCGATTCGGGGTGACTGCCTCCCATCAGGCTTACCATGTGTTCGACATACCCGGAGCACAGCAGTATCAATCTCCCGGGTCTTACATGATCGAAGGAGACGCGTCATCGGCATCATACTTTTTCGGCGCCGCCGCCATCGGTGGCTCAGTCCGCGTCAATGGACTGGGCAAGGACTCCGTCCAGGGTGATCTGAAATTTGTTGATGTCATTGAACAGATGGGTGCTATCGTTATCAGAGATACCGAATGGATTGAAGTGCACCGCGGCCCGCTAAAAGGAGTGGATGTCGATCTAAACCACATACCCGATGCAGCCATGACCATCGCAACAGTTGCGTTATTCGCGCAAGGTCCAACCAGGATTCGTAATGTCTATAACTGGCGAGTAAAGGAAACTGACCGCATGCACGCAATGGCCACTGAACTCCGAAAACTAGGCGCAAGGGTAGAAACAGGTGACGACTACATTGTCATTGATCCGCCAAAGGAACTTAACGCGGTGGATATCGACACCTATGGAGATCACCGGGTAGCCATGTCTTTTTCCCTGGCTGCCCTGGGAAATAAACCCATTCAAATCAACGATCCGGATTGTACTCGTAAAACTTTCCCTGACTTTTTCGATGTGCTGGATTCGATTTCCAATCACTAGGAGGCTGTTCGGGAACAGGGAACCAGCTGCCAGGGAAACTCCGATTAAATACCCGATACCCATGCTCGCTACACTACCCAGCGTTTACCGTAAATGAAATTATCGACCAGTGTCATCTTGCTCTGTCTGGCATCCTCTTGTTCGACATTCGCCAGTGACAACATTGATGAACAATGGAAACCACGAAAAGATAAAAACGGAATCCAGATCTTCAGCAGAAACGTCAAGGGCTCAAAATACGAAGAATTCAAGGGGGTCGTGGAACTAGATGCAACGATAGCCAGCAGTCTTGCGCTTCTGGACGATACGCAGGCGTGTGCAGACTGGTTACATCGATGTGAACTGAGTAGAGTGTTGCAGCGTTCCGGATTGCTGGAACGCCATATTTACCAGGTTAGCGATCTTCCTTTCCCGGCAGCCTCCCGGGATATGGTTTTTAAGGCCACCGTACGGCGAACCGCAGATGGTAGCGTTCTTATTAACCTTCAATCCAGGCCCCATTTCATCGAAAAAACCGAACACATTCGCGTTACAGAATCCCACGGTTCTTACCTGCTGGAAAGACTCGGCGAAAATCGAACGAGATTAACCTGGATTCAATATATTGACCCTGCCGGTGCGCTTCCTGCCTTCATGGTGAACTCCATGCTGACGGATATTCCTTTCAAGTCCCTGAGGAATTTCAAAAAAGTGGTCAAACGAGATAAGTACCGGAACGCCAGATTCATCCACCACGAAAACGGGTCCTGGAGTTTAAGCCAACAGCCCTGAGCTGCTTTTGTAAACAGCCCTGAGCCGCTTTTGTAAACAGCCCTGAGCTGCTTTTGTTGACAGACTATCGCCTGTCAGGCCTGGCTGTACCTGGATTCAAGTTCCAGCAAGAACCTTTTTGTTTCAAGTCCCCCGCCAAACCCGGTCAGACTACCGTTGGCACCAATTACCCTGTGGCAGGGAATAACAATGGGCAGAGGATTGCGACCATTGGCAGCGCCTACAGCCCGTACCGCCTTCGCCCTGCCAATGCCAACTGCAATATCCTGATAGGTGCAGGTTTGTCCGTAAGGGATTCTGGTCAGCGCCTGTAGAACTTCCAATTGAAATGGTGTCCCATGCGGCGCCAGCAACAAGTCGAATTTGAGCCGCGTCCCGTTAAAGTATTCGCCTAGCTGCATTGATGCATCCTTGAAACAATCCGCCTTCAACCTCCAGTCTGCGCCGGGACTCACCTTGCCTTTGCCCCTGGGAAAGCCAATGTAAACTAGCCCCTGGTCTTCTCCTGCCAACAGCAGGTCTCCAATCGGAGAATCCAAATAACGATAATTCATCTAAGTCTCCCTGCGCGCCTGCAAAGGTGCGCACATATCATGCATTGCGCCAAAGATGCATCCCCGCGTACGCCCGCCAGGGTCGCCATTGTTCTGCACGCATTAACAATTGCCTCTCATTCTCAATCCCCAGCTTGGCCCTGGCGACCTTCAACAGGACCAGGTCACCCTGCAGGAATACATCCGGATCGTTCAGGGCCCTCATGGCTATGTACTGGGCTGTCCAGGGTCCAATCCCCTTGATGGCGACCAGCTGCTCAACCAGCTGAGTCGTATCACTGGTAATCCCGAGTTCAAGTTCATCTTCCAGTACAGCCTGGGCCATCAACTTAATTGCTCCGGCCCGGGTTCCGGGCATCGGTAATTCCCCCGGATCCAGGTCCGCGATGACCGCAGGTCCTGGAAACACAATACCGTATGCTGTCTGGTCTCCATACTTCTCCGCGATGACGCCCATGACGGTCGTCGCCCCTTTCACCGAGATCTGCTGGCCAACAATTGCCCTGACCGCAATCTCGAATCCATCCCAGCACCCAGGTAGCCTTTGTCCCGGATTTTGTCTCACCAGTTTGGCCAACAACTTGTCTTTTTGTAATTGACACTGGATATCCTGCGGTACCGCATCCAGGTCGAACAAACGTCGAACTTTCTCAACAATGCGAAAAAGCGCCCGGGAATTCTCCACTTCAATTTTGCAAAGAATGACATTCTGCGCTGCATCGTTACTGACACAGATCCGACCCGGCTCGCCGTCGATGAAGATGGTTCTTCGATATTCTCCATCACCCACCGACTCGACGCCGGGTATCGCGCGCATCGCGAGAAATGTCAAAATACCCGAAAAATCAAACGGCGGACGATAAGACAGCTTTATGACGAACGCGTTGTTTTGATCAATCGTTTGTTCCTTTCGCAAACTGACAGGCGTCCGCTTGTATGTTTTCCTGAAATGATCATTAAATCGACGGACGCTGCCATAACCCGATGTAAATGCTATATCAGTCATGCTCAGGTTAGTTTCATCGAGCAATTTCTTCGCAAACTGCAGACGCCGCGTTTGCGCAATGGTAATTGGTGATGCGCCAAGATATTTCTGAAACAGACGGCTCAAGTGCCTTGAGGTCACTCCTAATCGATCGCTTAGTGCACCAACGCCCTCGTCGTCCAACGCGCCATCGCCAATAAGACGTAATGCCCGGGTGACCGTTGTCGATGTACCCATCCATGCCGGAGTCCCTGGCGACGCTTCCGGCCTGCACCGCAGACACGGTCGATAGCCAGCCTCCATGGCAGCCGCTGCAGACTGAAAGAACTCAACATTTCGCGCCATCGGCATTTTGACCGGGCAAACAGGTCGACAATATATCCCGGTGGTTCTGACGCCAACAAAAAATCGCCCATCAAATCGCGGATCTCGAGCTTGCCTTGCGCTCTCAAACACTTCGTATTGTGAATCCATGGCAGGATCATATTCCCGTACATTCGAGGATACTAGCCAAAATCGGACCTGATAGTTTTGTTACCGGCAACAGGCCACCAGCTTAGAAAACGCCGATCAACGCCTTGATGTCCATGGTCTTCAGGCCCGTCCAGGACGTATATTTCCCTAGTCTTCAGATTTAGAGATATAATTTCGCACGCTCATGATCAAATCCCTCGGAAAAACAACGAATCCCGCAAATACGATTTCCGGCCTGCTGGAGGGCGGCGACGAAGGCTGCGTGGCCTTCGAATTTGATCATACGCAGCATTATTCAACGGGTCTTAAAATTACCGTTGGGGTTATCTGCTGCTACAGCAAGGATGAATTACGGGCTGCATTTTCAACTGATCTTGATTCGCTTAACAAAGCACTGGACACGCAATCAGGAAATGCCAGACATTCCTACAAAATATTGTTGGCAGATCTGCAACTTGTGGATATCAATCTTCGGGCGCCGCTGAAATTAGATAGATTACTGATACCCAAGCCATGGGGGCAAGAAATCTGGTACACCGGTATTGAAGAAAGGGGAGTCTGCAGCATACATAAAATACCCCTGCCATGGATTCTGGAAGTGTTCGCCTCGATGATAACCGGTACCCGGGAACTTACGCCGATACTGTTAAAAATACTCGATCCCTCCCCCCATGAAGTCTATGGTGACCTGTACTTCGAACTTCACCAGAAAAAGCGCGAAGTCTACATTGTGACGCACATTGACAAAAACGCCTGGCCGGATTCAACCGGTAAAATTCGCCTCGGATTCTGCCCTGACAAGGTCAATTCCTATGCTGATGCACAACAATTCAAAGACGCTTATCTCGCTTCTGTTGAAGCATACCGGCAGGTACGCAACAAAATTGATGCGAAATTCGACGAATTCAGATTAAACACCCAGGCCGAAGAAAACGAACCCGGATCCCTGGAGGCCATTAAAGAATGGCAGGATAAGATCGAACCCGAATTAGCGGAACAGGAAATGAACCTCAGAGACGCAATGAATGAGTTTACGGCACAACGTAACTTGCACGTCGGCGACGTAATCCATGTGAATCCGCACGTTCCTCACTCGCTGCAACATGGTGTCAGGGTCGTCGAATTCCAGACCCCTCACTATGAACGTTATATTCTGTCATTCGCCCAGAAAGTACTGACCCAGGATCACTGGGACACAGAAAGAGCCCTGGATCATGTACAACTGGACTTGGAAGAAACAGAAGTCCAGGAAATTTCTGAGACTGAATCCCTGGTGGCCGATTTTGAGGAATTCAGGGCGACACGAATCGTCTTGCAGCCAGGCATGGACAAGGTGATTGATGCTGACACTTATTGTCTCGTGATCGGTGTTAAGGGTAGGGTCGAACTAGGCAAGCAACGACTCGACCCTGAAGACGGTTATTACATCACCGCATGCGCCAGTCCTGTCGAGATCAGAAACACAAGCCCAGAACCAGCCACATTCCTGATTGCACAACCAACGGGCTAGCTTCTGGAATCAGCTTTAATGAGTTGCCAGCAGAATAGAATCGTAAAGGTAAGGTGCCGAGTTTAATCGAAGGTAAGTCTTGATGAATCAGGGTCACCGTGCCCACGGACCAGAATATTCTAAACAGAACCGGCTATATCGCACCATTGTCTTTCAACAAGTCTCTAACCGCCTCGGCCATTTTCCGGTAGCCCACCCGATTAAAATGGATGGGATCAGATTTCATTTTTGAATCTGTTTGCAGTTGCGACAGAATATCGAATTCAATGGGAACACCTGTGTCTTCCTCGATCGCGTCATAAAACTTGGCGGCTGACGGGAAGAGACTGATTTTCGGAACCGCAATCAGGATCACCTGGGCGCCATGTTGACGCACCAGTTCAATCATTGATCTAAGATTTGCTTCAGTCTGCTGTCGATTCAGGCGACGTAATACATCATTACCGCCATGACAAATTACCACTAGCCGGGGATTCTCTTTCGTCAATATCCCAGGCAGCCGTTTAAGACCAGCGGAGGATATCTCACCCGGGACACCTGAGCGGATGACAGAATATCCCGTAATTGATTCGAGCACAGCAGGGTAACTCAAATCAGCAGCGACACCCGTGCCATAAGTCAGGCTGTCGCCAAAAGCCAGAATGACATCGCCTTGATTGAGAGGATCGAGGGACGATCCAGAGCAACCCCCAAGCAGGATCAGGGCTGGTATGAATCCCCGCGTAAACAACACCGGCGGACTGCAGATTTTCTACGAGGGCAGCAGGGCTTTAACAGCGTCTCTCTCTTCCAGCAGTTCAGTTTCTGTTTCCGTCATCTTGGCCTGGCTGAAGTCAGAGATATCCAATCCTTGAACGATACTCCAGTCCCCGGCATCGCACCGGCAGGGGAACGAATAAATAAGACCTTCTGTAATACCGTAGCTGCCATCGGAGTAGACCGCCATACTGACGATTTTATCGCCCGCGCCTGATGTCCAGTCACGCATGTGCTCAATTGCAGCATTAGCAGCCGAGGCAGCGCTGGATAAGCCTCGAGCTTTGATGATCGCCGCTCCCCGCTGCTGCACTGTCGGGATGAACTCAGCAGTGACCCAGGATTGTTCCACCAGATCCATTGCCGGAGTACCAGCGACGGTCGCATGATTGATATCCGGATATTGCGTCGCAGAATGATTACCCCAGATCGCCAATCCAGCCACTGCAGTCACATGTTTGCCGGTTTTCTGCGCCAGTTGCGCGGACGCCCGATTGTGATCCAGCCGGGTCATCGCCGTAAATTGCCGCGGGTCGATGTCCGGGGCATTGCGTTGTGCGATCAGGCTATTGGTATTTGCCGGATTTCCCACCACAAGCACCCTCACATTAGCATTGGCATGTTCGTTCAACGACTTCCCCTGGGTTGAGAAGATCTGTGCGTTGGCTTCGAGCAGATCTTTGCGTTCCATTCCTGGGCCGCGGGGTCTCGATCCGACCAACAGCGCGAATTCGACATCCTTGAATGCTTCATCAGGACTGTCAGTGGCTACAATTTCCTGAACCAGCGGAAAGGCGCAGTCATCCAGCTCCATCACCACTCCTCTCAAGGCATCCATGGCAGGCGGAATTTCAAGCAGCTGCAGGATGAGAGGCTGGTCCTGTCCGAGCATTTGTCCAGCTGCCACCCTGAACAGCAGGGAGTAGCTGATCTGCCCGGCAGCGCCAGTGATTGCAACCCTTAACGGTGATTTCATTGTGACTCCTCGATTTGTCCGGCTTTGGCCCGCACCTGAAAAGGGCGAAATTATAGCATCCTGGATCGGGCCCTGAGGGTGCATCACAACCACCTCTGGCGCAAAATACTCGCAGACCGCGAAGGCGCATAAGCTCCGAATCCGGATGCATGCTGCCATGGAGAATGATTTATCAATGTGCTCAAGGAACCTATCCATCCGGGCGGTTTATCCCTCCTGGACGAACCGGAACCACCGCTATCGCCAATTCACCAGCTGACCTTGTTGTCGTTGATCATGGAAGCTGTGGATAATGACTGTCAGTTCATCATCGCCACACATTCCCCCATGATGATGGCCCTGCCGGGAGCAACGATACTGAGCCTCGATCACCTGCCGATCTGCCCGGTTGCCTGGCATGAGGTCGAGCAGGTATCTATCATGCGGGCCTTCCCCAATGATCCCAAAAGCTTCCTACGGCACCTGTAAATCGCCAAAATTAAATCTCCATCAAAATTCCATCTTCTGCAATCTATTATCTTTCAACGGGTTACAGCCAAAAGTATCGGCGTGGTGTGTGCCTATATATTGACATTGAGCGGTCGAATGTTATTGTTTTCGACCCCCTAATGAGTGAGTATCCTGGTCAATTAGTGTAAAAAGCTTTTCTGGAGCGACACGATCCGGAGCGAAAAGGTGCAGCACTTCAACGTTTGCCCATGCTCCCAGCATAATGACAACTACCAGCTTTGACCGGTTACGAAGCCAATGAAAAACAAAAGAATCGATGGCAAGACAGGCTTCCCTAAGGGTACGGGACTGTATGACCCTGCATTTGAGAAAGACTCTTGCGGCGTTGGATTTGTCGCCCACATCAAGGGCGAGGCCAGTCATCAGATCATGCGAGACGCCTGCCATGTGAATACCAGCATGGCGCATCGGGGTGGCTGTGGATTTGAAAAAAATACAGGCGACGGTGCAGGGATTCTGACTGCCCTGCCACATTCATTTTTCAGGCAGGTAGGTAAAGATATCGGCATGTCGCTGCCAGCACCCGGACACTACGCTGTTGGAAACATTTTCCTGCCGCAGACCACCGGCAAAAGAGCTGCCTGCAAGAAAGCCATAGAAAAGGTTATCAAGGAAGAAGGGCAGCAATTTCTCGGCTGGCGCAGGATACCAGTGGACCCCAGGAAGGCAGACGTAGGTCCGGCTGCGCTCGAGGCAATGCCGGCGATGGAACAGCTGTTTGTCGGTTCGAATCTTGATGACGCGAAAGCATTTGAACGCGCGCTCTACATCATCCGCAGACAAATGACAGAAAGGCCGGACGCATCGGGCCAGGCCGAACCTCCCTTACTCTACGCCTGCAGTTTGTCCTCAAAAGTCATTGTATATAAAGGTATGCTGACACCCGCGCAATTGTTTCCATTTTTCTGCGACCTGGAAAACGAGGACTATAAAACGCATCTCGCCATGGTGCATTCCCGCTTCAGCACCAACACCTTCCCCTCCTGGGACAGGGCTCAGCCCAATCGTTATATGAGTCACAATGGTGAAATCAACACCCTTCGAGGTAACAAGAATTTGATGTCAGCCAGGCAGGGAGTTGTGAGTTCAGAACTGTTTGGTGAGGACATCAGTAAACTGTTTCCAATTATAGAACCTGATTGTTCCGATTCTGGTACTTTTGATAACGTGCTCGAATTTCTGTTGCTGTCCGGCCGCACACTACAGGAAGCAATCATGATGATGATTCCTGAAGCGTGGCAATCCGACATTAATATGCCGCAACACAAAAAGGATTTTTACGAATTTCATTCTGCCCTGATGGAACCCTGGGACGGTCCCGCTTCGATTGTTTTTACCGATGGCCAATACATTGGCGCCGTACTAGACCGCAACGGACTTCGTCCTAGTCGATACTATGTCACTCATGATGACAAAGTGATCATGGCGTCGGAGGTAGGGGTCTTACCTGTGGAACCTTCAAACGTTAAAATAAAGGGGCGTTTGCGCCCAGGGAAAATGTTTCTGATCGACTTTGAACAAGGTCGATTAATTCCTGATGAAGAACTGAAAAACGATTTTGCCTTGAGACGCCCATACGGGCAGTGGCTGCAAAACCAGAAATTGGAGCTTGGGGACATCCCTGTCATAGAAGAAGATCGAAGCTTTGAATCCGAATCCCTTCTGCAGCGAATGCAGGCTTTCGGTTACACCATTGAGACGATGCAGTTCATGTTATTGCCACTGGTGACGGAATCCAAGGACCCACTCGGATCCATGGGAAATGATGCTGCCCTCGCCTGCCTGTCTGACAAGTCGAGAATGATCTACGATTATTTCAAACAGTTATTCGCACAAGTGACCAATCCCGCCATCGACTCAATCCGGGAAGAAGTCGTCATGTCGCTGGAGTGTTTCATTGGGCCGGAAGGCAATCTCCTGGAAACCACCGAAGCACATGCACACAGATTAAAAATCCCGCACCCGATTCTTTCGAATTCGGAGCTGAACACTTTAAAGCATATGGATTATCGCGGCTGGAAGAGCCAGGTCATCGATATCACCTTTGATAAAGCAGCAGGACTGCCAGGCATGATGCAGGCCATGAAGCGTATCTGTCGCGAGGCATCAGCGGCAATCAACGATGGATATCCGCTCATTATTCTTTCAGACCGTAATATCAGCAAGGTGAAAATGGCGCTGAGTTCGCTGGTGGCCTGCGGGTCTGTACACCACCACCTGGTCAATACGCAACAACGTACTCGCATCGGCATCCTGCTGGAAACTGGTGAAGCCAGGGAAGTTCACCACCATTGTCTCCTTATCGGTTTCGGTGCAGATGCCATCAACCCCTATATTGCCTTCGAAGCTCTACAACAGGCGGCTCTCGATGGACAACTGGATAAATCTGAACATCCTGATTCGGATGCCATTGTCAGCGCGTACAGGAAAGGCGTGGCGAAAGGCATCTTGAAGGTAATGGCAAAAATGGGAATTTCCACCCTGCAATCCTACAAGGGCGCGCAGATATTCGAAGCGGTTGGTCTGGCTGATGAGATTATCAATCAGTGTTTCGTGGGTACTCCGTCTCGAATACAGGGAGTCAACTTTGAAGTGCTGTACCAGGAAATGCTGCAGCGCCACGAAATCGGGTATCCCGATCTTGGCGCCAACCTGATCCCCGTATTATCCAATCCAGGGGAATTTCACTGGCGTAAGGGCGAAGAGACACACATGTGGGATCCTCCCAGTATTGCCAATCTTCAGGTTGCTGCTCAAAACAATAATGAAGAGGCGTACCTCGAATTTGCAAGGCATGCGAACGAAGAAACTGCCCGTAAGGGGACCCTCAGGGGGCTCCTCAAGTTTCGGGAAGGCATCAATTCCCCGGTAAGACTCGAGGCAGTGGAACCGGCCAGCGAAATCGTCAAACGTTTCTGTACAGGGGCAATGAGTCTCGGTTCAATCTCACCGGAAAGTCACGAGACACTGGCAATCGCCATGAATCGTATGGGTGGCAAATCCAATACCGGTGAAGGTGGCGAAGACCCGACAAGATTTACGCCGATGGCTAACGGCGATTCCAAGCGATCAGCCATAAAACAGGTCGCCTCCGGGCGATTCGGCGTCACCATCTGGTACCTGGCGAACGCCGATGAGCTGCAAATTAAAATCGCCCAGGGCGCAAAACCCGGAGAAGGCGGTGAACTACCCGGGAAGAAAGTGGACCACAATATCGCCAGGATCCGTTATTCAACCCCCGGAGTCGGCCTCATCAGTCCGCCGCCACATCATGATATTTATTCCATCGAAGATATTGCGCAACTTATCCACGATCTTAAAAACAGCAACCCCAGCGCCCGGATCAGCGTCAAGCTGGTCTCAGAAGTCGGCATAGGGACCATCGCGGCTGGAGTCACCAAGGCAAAAGCCGATCATCTGGTGATCGCAGGTCATGACGGGGGCACAGGCGCGTCCCCGCTCACCTCGATAAAACACGCCGGTCTGCCATGGGAACTCGGTATCGCCGAAACTCACCAGACCCTGGTAATGAATAATTTGCGTTCCCGGGTTGTTTTGCAAACCGATGGACAGATAAAAACCGGCAGGGATGTCGCCATTGCGGCATTGTTAGGCTCTGAGGAGTTTGGGTTCTCCACTGCACCATTGATTGTCCTCGGCTGTATCATGATGCGTAAATGTCATCTCAATACATGCCCTGTCGGTATAGCCACCCAGGATCCTGAACTACGCAAAAAGTTTTCCGGTAGTCCTGATCATGTTGTTAATTATTTCTTCATGGTGGCCGAGGAAATGCGGAAAATCATGGCTCAGCTTGGCTTCACGAACGTGAATGACATGATTGGTCGGGTTGATGTCCTCGATATCGATAATGCGGTCACCCATTGGAAAGCAAAAGGCCTTGATCTTTCCAGTATCCTGACGCCCGCTGAAATAGTATTTGAGGGGACAGAAGTTTACCGAACCATGGAGCAGGATCACGGCCTGGACAAAGCCCTCGATAATGAACTCATCAGACTGGCGCACACGGCTATCCACTCGGGCAACAAGGTCAATATTAACCTTCCCGTCAGCAACACCAACCGTGTTGTGGGGACGATGCTCTCACACGAAGTCGCTAAAGCGACTAACGGGAAGTTACTTGCCAACGACACGATAAAAATCAAGCTAAATGGCTCGGCCGGACAAAGCCTGGCTGCATGGCTGGCGAAAGGCATCACCATTGAAGTCGAGGGAGACGCCAATGACTATGTCGGCAAGGGACTATCAGGCGGGAAACTGATCATCTATCCGCCGAAGGAAAGCACATTCCGCGCCGAAGACAACATTCTTATCGGCAACGTTGTGCTCTATGGCGCAACTTCCGGCGAGGCCTACTTTCGTGGGATCGCGGCCGAGCGATTCTGTGTGCGCAACAGCGGCGCCAGTGCGGTGATCGAGGGTATCGGAGATCATGGCTGCGAATACATGACTGGAGGCCGGGTGGTTATCCTCGGAGAAACCGGCAGGAACTTTGGCGCGGGCATGAGCGGCGGTATCGCCTACGTGTGGGACACCAAAGGTGAATTCGAAAAAAAATGTAACAAGGGTACGTTCGAGCTGGAGCCGGTTGAGACCGACCAGGATATCCTGGAACTCAAAAACATGATCGAAAAACACCTGCACTACACCGGATCCACGGTAGCGCAGCAGATTCTCGCGAACTGGGAAGATGAGATTCGCCGTTTCAGGAAAGTCATGCCGACAGACTACAAGCGAGTGCTCGCGGAAATGGCAGAGGAAAACAGCAGAACCACTGCTGTTGCGTCTTAACCCGGCAAACATCATGGGAAAGCATACCGGGTTTAAGGAATTTGATCGCGAAGCCGAGCCTTACAGGAATGCTGCCAGCAGGCTGATCGACTTTGAGGAGATCTACACGCCTCACAACGCGGCACACCTGCAAAAACAGGGCGCCAGGTGCATGGATTGTGGTGTGCCCTTCTGCCAATCTGAAGATGGCTGTCCTATTTATAACCTGATCCCGGAATGGAATGATCTCGTCTATCAGGATCGGTGGCGTGAAGCCCTGGACCGGTTGCACAAAACCAACAACTTCCCCGAATTTACCGGACGGGTATGCCCCGCGCCCTGCGAGGGTGCCTGTGTACTCAGTATTACCAGCCCGGCCGTCACCATCAAGAATCTGGAGTGCTCGATCATCGATCGCGGTTTTGATGAAGGGTGGGTTGTTGCCGAACCACCGAAAAACCGGACCGGCAAGCGTGTTGCCATCGTCGGATCGGGTCCGGCGGGCCTCAGCGCCGCAGCCCAGCTAAACAAGGCCGGCCATCGTGTCACGGTCTATGAGAAGGACGACCGCCTGGGCGGCCTGTTGATGTATGGCATTCCCAATATGAAGCTCGACAAGGCAGTCGTTGAGCGACGAATTCAACTGATGCGTGATGAAGGCATT
The DNA here is from genome assembly GCA_022571415.1 of Pseudomonadota bacterium. GTDB lineage: Bacteria > Pseudomonadota > Gammaproteobacteria > Pseudomonadales > Azotimanducaceae. The sequence continues at coordinate 1,705 of JACZXW010000009.1, read as the reverse complement.
GAATTCAAGGTCAATGCCGATGTTGGCAGGAACGTGGACGTGAAAACGCTGCTTGAGCAAAACGACACCCTGCTGCTGGCCACGGGCGCCCTGGTTGCCCGAGACCTGCCCATCCCTGGCCGGGATGGTGATGGTGTTCATTTCGCCATGGAATTCCTGACCGCCAATACCCGGAGTCTGCTCGATTCAAACCATGCAGACGGCAAGTACATTTCGGCAAAAGACAAGCATGTCATCGTTATCGGCGGCGGCGATACCGGGGCGGATTGCATCGGCACTGCCCTTCGCCACGGCTGCCAGTCACTGGTTAATTTCGAGCTTCTGCGCAGACCCCCGGTTGATCGGGCGGCGGATAATCCCTGGCCCCTGTGGCCGAAAATTTACCGGGTCGAATACGCACATGCGGAGGCGACCGAGAAGTTTGGCGATGATCCCAGGGTATTTTCCGTCATGAGCAAGGAATTTCTGCTTGATGCAACCGGTAAATTAAAGGGTGTGTTAACCGTCGAGGTGGATGATGCTCTGCAGGAGATTCCAGGTACAGCAAAAACCTGGCAGGCAGATCTGATATTTCTGTCCCTGGGCTTCCTGGGGCCGGAACATTACATCAGCGAAGCACTTGGCCTGACGCTGGATGAACGCGGGAATTTCCTGGCAGACAACTTAAGCTATCAAACCAGCGTTGCCAATGTTTACGCCGTTGCCGATTGCCGGCGCGGCCAGGATCTTGTGGTACGCGCCATCAATGAGGGCCGTGAGGCAGCTAGAGAAATCGACCGTGATCTGATGGGCTCGACGCAACTGCCGTAACTTTATTCAGCAACCAATGAAAATTGATCCCGGACAAGGTTCGTCTAGCCAACCTAATAGGTACAGTTAAACGCCAGCTCGGTAACCAGTCCCTTATTGGTCGTGACTCTAATCGTAATGGGCGCACTGCCCGATGGAGGATTTAACACCGCACCAAGTGAGATCCCAATGGTCACACCACCCAATCTGTTGGAATCGCTCAGGCTCGTGCCAGGCGAATTCTGGATCTCACATCCACCAGTGCCCTGTGCGACAGAAACTGTGGTGCCGGTCGAATGGCGGCCACTGAATTCATCTGAAATATCCAGAAATACACCGCCGGAACCGGAGCGCAGGGAAACGGTTTCACCGATCCCAGGCGCCACCTGTGAATCTCCAAAGCCGATGGTAAAGTCTTGACGCAACAGCAACTGGACCCCATTATTTCTATTAATGGGGTCACCATTTGGAAAAAAGACAACACCGGCATCAAAAAAACCTAGCGCAACAACAACTCCTGTGGCAACGTCATCTGTACCACCCGCAATATTTACCGAAGAAATGTACTCGCCGGTCGATGCGTCTCTTAAGCCCGCAAAGACGTCAGAACCCGACAGCAAGATGATGATATCCCGGCGGATGTTCACCAGGTCACGGGTGCAGTATCTTTCTGTCGACTCCGAGCACGGATCCGAACCATTGTTACAGGTATCCGTACGCTGGCTAATGGTGTCGGGGCATAAGGTACCGTTGTAGATGCCGTTACCGGCATTAAACAGGCCATCCAGGTCCTTCAGGACATTGGTTGAATCATTGTCGCCGAAGTCAACAAATGTTTCTTCCTCCCCGCCTACTTGATAACACTTATCGAGTAGCTGCCCGGGCACAGTAATCGGCGAATCAGGACCATAGCAAT
>JACZXW010000071.1 GCA_022571415.1 Pseudomonadota bacterium | reverse complement strand
TTGCCAGCCGCAGGGCGATTTTTCTTAATAACTTGGCCGGCACCCGGTCATCGGTAAACATTTTAACAATTTCGTTGGTGCCGTGGTAAATCGGTTTTGTCGAGCGCATATGCCTGGATTCGAATCGTTTGAGCAGTCGTGAATCACCGATATCAGTCGCCTTATCTATTGCATTGATGACTTCCTGTGCCAGGATTTCCTGACCGCTGAGGCCGAGATTGAAGCCGTGCGCCGTCACCGGATGCATGCCAACCGCAGCATCACCGATTAGTGCAAATCTCATCGTGTATAGCTTGTTGGCGTGCACGCCCACTAGCGGGTAAGCAAATCGCTCGGTAACGAGCCGCATATTCCCGAACCTGCCGTTAAAACGGGTGCAGATATCCTGGTTAAACTGCGCTTCTGTCATGTCCATGATCGAATCCCGCTGGGACATGAGCGCTGTGACAACGATGGATGATTGCTTGCCGGACAGGGGCAATACCGCGAGAGTCCTGCCGTAGTGAAAACATTCATAAGCAATGTTGTCATGGGGCTGGTCGTGTTCCATTCGGCATACGATGCAGACGCGACCAAAGTCGTGCATTGAGGCAGGTATGCCAACCATCCGGCGAGTTTCGGAAAAGCGGCTGTCTGCCGCCACTATCAGCGAGGTATTTAATTCCTGTCCGTCCTCTAAAATCACAGTGGCGACTTTCTCACTGGTGTTTATCGATGTCACGGCGGTGGAGGCAACAATGTCCAGGCCGTCGATCTGCTTGGCTTCATCAATCAGCGCTTTGCGAATTTCATGGTTAGATACCAGATAGCCCAGCGCATCTACGGATTCGCCACGGGTGTCGAAATTGAGGCTGTAAGGTGAGATCCCGTCCATCACTTTCGCTTCACGGATAAAAGAGATGCTTTCATCAGGTATGCGTTTCCACACACCGAGTTCCTTGAGGATACGGATCGACTGGTGGGTCAGGGCGATGTCACGGCCATCGAACGCAGGATTACAGAGGAATTCCAATGATTGCTTCTCAATAATGGCGATGCGAATACCGCTATTTTTCAAGGAACAGGCGAAGCTTAGTCCGGCCGGACCACCACCAACGATAATAATGTCGTAGTTCATGATTAAGCTCACAGACAGCTCGTCGTGCACAGGAATTGAGAAGCTTAAACCTGCGCTTGCGCATGTCTATGACCTGGATCAAGTCGTGTCAAGTGCCACATCTGCTGAAATTTTTGATCCACGTCAGAAAGTATTAAAAATCAGCTGCTAGGATGCTGGGATACCGGTATTGAGTACAGAAATGACCATTCCAGTATTTGAGGAGCCGACTGATTTTGGAGATGTTAAGTTTGCAGCTGCACTGGTGCTTGTGACCAATGCATGCAATCTGCGCTGCCAGCACTGTTTTGTCTACCGTGAAGAAACACCGAATGAATCGAGGGACAAGATGAGTGACGGCAATATGTTGTATCAGCTTCGCAGACTCAGAGATAAACACGATATCCGCTCGATGTTGTTTATGGGCGGTGAGCCGATGATCAAATCCGCTCTCGTGTTTGAAGCGATGCAGCTCTTTGAGCAGAGCGCCATTGTCACTAATGGTACCTATGGTATTCCATCTTTGCCCGGGCGATTGGTCACGGTCTCCCTGGATGGTCCGAAAGAATTAAATGATCAGATAAGAGGAGAGGGTGTATTTGAAAAAGTCAAACAGGCGATTTATAAACACAACCTAAAAGATGATACAACCGTGATGTTGCAGATGACGGTCACCAAAAAGAATGCAGGCTCAATGGAACAGTTCGTTGACGAAGTGGAACAATGGCCTGTCAGTGGGATTGCTTTTACGTTTTATGTACCGGGCAAGGATGAAAAAAGTGAATTCGCTTGGGATGATCTTATGCAGAGAGATGACGTGATTTCGACATTGTTGCAGCTGAAACGACGCCATCCCATGATTAAATCGAATGCCGGGGCGCTGCGGATGATGTTCTCCGATAAGGCATTGACAGCAACAGGTGCAGCAGGCGAGAACTGCAGCCTGAAGAGGATGCTGCCTCTCTACGTGGGAGAAGGCGGCCGCTTCGAACGAACATTTTGTTGCTATGGTAACGATGTTGATTGTACCCGCTGCGGAGCCTATGCCGTATTTAACAGCGCCTTCAAGCGTGATCGGGGAGCAGGGGTTCATGGAGCTTGAATCAAGGCGGCGTGAATACCAGTACAGTGATCTCAGGCGCGATAGCCTGGATGATTCGCCTTTCAAGCAGTTTGATTGCTGGATGCAGCAGGCCATTGATGTTGATATCCAGGATCCGACAGCGATGGTTCTGGCCACGGTAGGTCCAGATGGCAGGCCATCGCAACGGATAGTCCTTCTCAAACACTTCAGTACCCGTGGTTTCGATTTCTATACCAATACGCACAGTCGCAAAGCGAAAGAGATTAGTGTGAATAACAATGTCAGCCTTCTTTTCCCCTGGCTGAAAATGGATCGGCAGGTCATTGTTGAAGGTCGCGCCGAGCGACTCAAAATGGCATCTGTGTTTAAGTATTTCCTGAACCGACCGAGAGAGAGTCAGTTGGCGGCCTGGTCATCGGCGCAGAGTCAGCGGATCGATACTCGCTCGATACTTGAGGCCGAGTTTCTTCGCATGCAAATAAAATTTGCGAGAAAGGAAATTCCTTTACCGACCTTCTGGGGTGGATACAGAATTATTCCGAATCGTTGGGAATTCTGGCAGGGAGGGGAGCAACGGCTTCATGACCGGTTTGAATATGTGCAATGTTCCGGCAAGGGATGGGAAATCAATCGCCTCGCTCCATAACACTGCGTAAATATCGCCACCTATTTAAGTATACTGTCCCTCTATGTCACGATCGGGTATTCGCGAGGGACTACAGCTCTTAAAACGGCGCGACTTCGCTAAGTTGTTTGTCGCCTATTTTATTTCCTATTCAGGCACCGCCATGGCACCTATCGCCATGGCATTCGGTGTGCTGGAACTAACGGGTTCAACCAGGGATTCTGCTTTTGTTATTGCAGCGCCCATTGTGGCGCAGATTGTCCTCATCCTGATTGGCGGTGCCATCGCCGATCGAACCTCAAGGCAGCGCATGCTCGTTTTGGCGGACACGTTGGCGATGTGCAGCCAGTTAACCATCGCTTACCTGTTCTTGTCTGGCATCGCGACGGTACCCATGCTCGTGGGGTTGATGCTGATCAACGGCGTTGCGACTGCACTAGGCATGCCAGCGACTATGGGTTTCATTACCCAGATGGTTGATCGTCAGGATTTGCAGGCAGCCAACGCGTTGTTGGGAGTGGCGCGAAATTCTGCAATGATGATCGGAGCTGCGCTTGCCGGAATACTCGTTGCCACCGTGGGTCCGGGTTTTACTCTGGCCATTGATGGTCTTTCCTTCGGACTTTCGGCTCTCTTGATTGCGGGGCTTAAACCTCGCCCCCAGGTTGAGCCAGAAAAGGCATCAATGCTGGAAGATTTAAGGCTGGGTTGGCGTGAGTTTAGCGCCCACAAGTGGTTATGGGCTATTGTTCTTCAATTCTCAATCGTTGTTGCGGCGATGGAAGCTGTCTTTGGTCTGATAGGGCCTGCTGTGACCAAGATGCAAATGGCAGGTGCTATCGACTGGGGAATTATATCCGCCGGATTTGGCCTGGGGACGCTGGTGGGTGGTCTGGTGGCGATCAATATCAACCCGAAACGGCCGATGCTGGTTGCCACCTTCTGCGTTTTCTTCTTCTGTGGCGTTCCCCTGACCTTATCGGTTCCATTATCAGTCTGGTTAATCACAGCCGTTTCGTTCATAGACGGCGTCGCCGGGCAAATATTTGCTGTGCTCTGGTATACCACGCTGCAGAAGATGATTGCCCCTGATAGGCTGTCCAGGGTGAGTGCCTATGATCATCTCGGGTCAGTCGTGCTCGCTCCCCTTGGCATTGTTGCGGGCGGCTTTCTCTATGAGGCTATTGGCCCAAGAGAAACATTGTTGATTGCATCGCTGGCTATCGTGCTTCCCACGTTAGCGGTGCTCGCTGTACGAGAGGTGCGTGATTTGACCCGCGACGATATCGATAGCCATCGATCGACGCCTTGAACCGAGTTTAGCCATCGTAAAAATAATTATTGTGCAGGCCGATCAAGGTTTTCTGTCTTTGTTCCGCTGCTCTGCCAATGGCTGCGTCCGACAGTTGATTGACTTCCGCGGTTGTTTTGATTCTCTGGGCAATATCACGGCGGCCATAATGCACCTGCAGAAAAAATCTGCCGGAGTCCTTTTCGCCGGTGGGCATGCGTCGATGCCACACATCTGACACGAACAGGCTAACGTCTCCGGCTTTGGTAATCATGGTTTCTGCCTTATTCCCCTTGAATTCCAGGTCATCATCCATCCGCCGGTCTGCAGGGGGCGTCCTGCCGGATAGGTGGCTCATGGGGATAACTCCGGTTGGCCCGTCTTGCGCATTACAGTCCTTGAGAAAGATGTGGGTGCCGATGGCGAATACAGGATGGGGTATATCCCCGGGCCAGCTGAGGCCCTCGGCAAGCGGAACATGGGGACCAGCATCAATGTGCCAACCCTGTCCGCCATGGGCGTCTTTATGATTCGCCTTGTTCCGCCAAGCGGTGTTTGCGATCACATGACAATCTTCACCGATCAGCGGTTCGATCACAGCAAGGATCTTTGGGTGGCCAATTGCCTGCTGGCACACTGCACTCCGGTTCAACATTTCGTAGCGAAACATCTCATCTTCTGCAGCAGGCCTCTGCGCCGCGCGGGCATCTCTCTGATATTCCGTGAAAACCCGGTTGATATCTTCTATCAATTCGGAAACCTCTTCGCTCGTAAATACCTGGCGCAAGGTCACAAAGCCTCGAGTCTCAAGTTCAAGACTGCTACTCGGTGAATCTTCCGGGGATCTGCTTGTAAGATAACCGCCAACTCGCTTAAGCATCGTTAATTAACCTGGTGATACTGGTGTGTTGTTTTGTGTTTGATACTACATCAATAAATATGATTCTGTTCATCGTGATCGTCTGAAAATTCGAAAATTTGCTTTTCGTATACTCCGGATCGGGGCCCAAGAGTAGGGGTTGGACATCAGTGTGTTTTTTATGATGGGGGTTACGTTTTTCGCTAACCCGTGCTGCGCATCCCGGCCGCAATTCCGGCAATAGTGACCAGCAGCGCCTTCTTGATTTTCTCGTTGTGTTCGCCGTCCCCGCGGCGATGCCTGGATATCAATTCGATCTGCAGGAAGTGTAACGGATCGGTATAGGGATGCCTCAAATCCAGTGATCGCTTGATCTCAGGTAAATTTTCCAGAAGTTCCTCCTGGCCCTTAATCTTGTTGACGGATGCGATAAGGCTGGTCAGTTGCCCGCGGAATTTGTCGCCCATAGATTTCAAGTCCGGAGAAACCAGGACATTGTCATATCGTTCTGAAATTTCTATATCAGCTTTGGCCAGTACCATCTCCAGCATGTCCAACTGGGATTGAAAAAATGGCCATTCATCGAGCATTTCATTGATTACAAACCATTCTTTGTCAGACAATCCACTGGAAAAAGCAGCGTCGGTCCCCAGCCATGCAGGAATCATCAGACGTTTTTGAGTCCAGGCGAAAACCCACGGAATGGCTCTCAGATCCTCGATAGATCGATCGTTCGGATCTTTACTTCGTCGTGCTGGACGACTTCCCAGGGCCAGGAGCGCCAGTTCCCGCTCAGGGGTGCCTTCGACAAAGTATTCGACAAACTCCGGGTCACGAACTGTTTTTCGGTAACTGCTGCTGGCGATATGTGAGAGTCGATCCATCAGGGAGCGCCAGTTTTCCCTCGGTTTTGGCGGCGGTAGCAGACTGGCTTCAATCGTTGCGCTAAGGACAAGATCCAGGTTGTTCAAGGCGAGTGGCGCTGACCCATATTTAAATCGGATCATTTCGCCTTGTTCCGTCACCCGGGTACTGCTGTTAACGGATCCGGGTGGTTGTGAAAGGATCGCCTGTCGCGCTGGCGTACCACCGCGTCCAGCTGCACCGCCACGACCGTGAAATAATGTCAGGCTAACATGATACTTGGCAGCGACAACGATGAGCTCTTCCTGTGCCCGGTATTGTGCCCAGGCTGCAGCCATCTGTCCTGCATCTTTGGCTGAGTCGGAATAGCCGATCATGACCTGTTGGTAGCCCTCTATGTAATTTGTGTACCACCTCATTCGTAACAGGCGCTCGAGTGTCCATGCTGCATTTTCAAGATCCTCAAGCGTTTCAAACAGGGGTACCACGGGAAGTTTTCTTGCCAGTCCACATTTTTGAAGTAGCAAAACCACTGCGAGAACATCGGAAGGATTCTTTGCCATGGAAATGATGTAACTGGAAATCCCCTCGGCGTTACCCTCGGCAATCAGCCTGAAGGTTTTTAGTACTTCGCTGCCATTTCCCCGGGGTTCCCAGCCTTCCGGAATCAGGGGTCTTTTCGTCGCGAGTTCCTGCATGAGGAAATCATTGCGCGCCTTCTCCGACCAGTCCCGGTAACTGCCAATTTCCAGAAATTGCGTCAGCTCATCGAGAAGATCAATATGCTCATCTGTATTTTGTCGGATGTCCAGATCAACAAGTGTGACGCCGAAAGTAGATACGCGAATAAGTGTCTGTTTAAGCAATCCATCCGCGATAATGCCCATGCCGCAGCTATGGAGGGACTGGTAACAGGCATGCAATGGTGCATAAAGGTCGTCCCGATACAAAATCAGGTTCGCCCCTGGAGGTTCAGTGCCTTCGGCCCAGAGTCTGGTGGCGGTAAGTTTCTTGCGAAGGTCTCTCAACACAACCCGGTAGGGCTCATGGGATGCTTGTCCGCACCGCAGTTGGAAGTCTTCAGTACACTGGGACATGGAAAGCTGGGATAACAATTCTTCTATATCCCTCAGGTACAGATCTGCCGCCATCCAGCGGGCAAGACGTATGACATCTGCGGTCACGGCGGCCGTCACATTTGGATTACCATCCCGGTCACCTCCCATCCATGACGAGATTGTCACAGGTGTCATATCGAGCGTCATGGATTGACCCGTGTGCTGCAACATCAGACTGTCCAACCCTTCCCACAATTTAGGAATAGCCGTCCAGAACGACTGTTCGATAACCGCATATCCCCATATGGCTTCTTCCTGCGGAGTCGGCTTCTCTGTGCGGATCTCGTCGGTGTACCAGACTTCGGCGATGAGGCGCTCAAGTTCTATTTGATCATTATCCTGCAGGGGTTCATCTTCTTTTACATTGTTAAGGACACTGGCAATCCGATTGTATTTCTGGATGAGCGTCCTGCGTGTAATTTCTGTTGGATGCGCGGTCAACACCAGGTCACAACGTGTTTTTTTAATGGTTTCGGCTACTATCGACTTGTCGATCCCTTTACTCTCCAATCTTGTAAAGAGGTCCGCCAGGTTAGAAGTAGCCGGGAAGAGCGTATCCTGGATTTCCCCGGATTCAGCTTGTTCAGCGATGTTTGTCAGATTGAGAAATTGATTAAAAGCACGGGCGATGGAAATAAGATCGTCATCATCAAGTTGCGTCAGCACTTGTTGCAGCTTCTGCTGCTCATCGTTGCCATTCTGGCGACGGGATTTGGCTAACAGGCGAATTTCTTCTTCTTTGCTGAGAAATTCCTCACCATGTTGTTGCGCCATGGTCTGACCCAGCAGGTTTCCGAGTACACGTACCCTGTATCGCAGTTGCTTTGAAATTAGCTCATCCATAACACTTTCTTGGTTGAATGACTGTCAATACAGTAAATCATACAATTGGTGCGTACAATTCTTTTCTCTACCGGAGCGGGACATGAATGATTTTGATATGCAAGGTAAGGTGGTGCTGATCACCGGAGGAAGCAGGGGCCTTGGCAGGGCGATGTCGTTGGGCTTTGCTGAAAAGGGAGCGAATATCGCTGTCGTAAGTCGAAAAATTGAATCCTGCGAGGTGACTGCGAAAGAGGTGGAAGCGCTGGGAGTCAAGGCATTTCCCTATGCTGCGCACGTCGGTAAATGGGATGATCTCGATACGATGGTAGATGCGGTCTATCACGAGTTTGGAAAGGTTGATGTGCTGATAAACAATGCAGGGATGTCGCCCTTATACCCGGCGCTGGATGAAGTGAGTGAAGAACTGTTTGATAAGGTGATTGGCGTAAACCTTAAAGGTCCTTTTCGCCTCAGTGCTAACGTTGGGAAGCGTATGTTTGAATCTGGCGGTGGGTGCATTATCAACATTAGTAGTACTGCGTCTGTCAGCGCTAGTCCTAATTCGGAACCTTATGCAGCGGCCAAGGCTGGATTAAATGCGATCACCCGATCTTTTGCTGTCGCCTACGGCCCATTGGTGCGTGTGAATTGCATTATGGCTGGTCCTTTTCTGACTGACATCAGCAAAGCGTGGGATATGGATGCTTTTAATGCCCAGGCATCAATGCGCATCCCGTTGAAGCGTGGAGGCCAACCTGATGAAATTGTTGGTGCGGCGTTGTACCTGGCAAGTGAATTGGCCAGCTTTACCACTGGTGCGATCCTGACTGTGGATGGCGGGGCTTCTGTTAATTAATGCTTCCGGATAGCGAATATAAAGTCACGGAAAATATCCATCAGGGTTTCGTATTTGAAGTCTGTAAATTCACCCGCATCAAGATACATGCCATGATCTTCACAGGCCTCATATTGAATGTGGGTCTGGACAGGATCTGACATCTGTTGCATACGTTTGCCGCATCGCGGGCAATCGATATCACGGATTTTGTTTTGTTGCTTGCCGACTTTGGGATCGCCACTGTCAATATGGTCAGACATCCACTTGTCTTTCAACGTTTCGGCTTCACCAATGTCAAACCATATGCCTTTGCAATCGGTACAACGATCCACCGTTACTCCGCCTTGGAGCGTACTCAGCGTGTGTTCCTGCATGGGTGCCTGGCATTTGGGACAATCCATAATACTACTCCAGCTGTTTCTGTGAACTCATTATCCAATGCTTTGTCGTTAAAATCACTATAGGTGAAAGAATTATTTAGAAGCCCTTAGCTGTTCTTGTTAAAAAGCCCTTAGCTGTTCTTGTAAACAAAGCCCTCAGCTGTATTTGTATAAAAGTCTCTGGCTGCCCCTAACAGGATCTTGGCAAAGGCAGTGAGGGTGTTTATATCGCAGACTGTTTGTTGTCCTTTAATGTGGATATTTGTGCCATAGGGAGGCACGTGGCAGAAGACAATCAGCTTTAGACGGTGGCGTGATTCTTTGAGTCGGACCAGTGAGTACAACGCCTCTTCACAGAGGAATTGACCAGCATCCATCGACAAGCGAACAGGGTACCCATGACTGGCGAGTATTCTCTGCAAAAAACCCATCGGGATCGGGGTCTTTCTGAATGCTGGCCCATTTGCCGCAATTGGAACGCCTTGGGGAAGGCAATCGTTGTTGTCGGGTCTTTCTCTGCGCGTGTTACTGGCAACGGTTTCTATATCGAACCAGCCTTCACGACCTTCACCCATGCTGATAATGATGTCCGGGCAATGATCATTGCAGGCTGAATCAAGAAATTCGGTGGCAGCACCCCAGATCACGGGAATTTCTATCGTCCGAATGCCGGAACCTCGCAAGGAGGAAGCCGCTACCCAGGAAGCATTATTTTGTCTGCCATCAAAGGGGGTAAAACCTGTGACCAGAATATTGCACATGACCGGGTTGAATTCAGAAGGTGGCGGAGATTGAAACAGACGGATAGCGGTAAATCAAATCTGTCATGCAGGCTGTATTTATTGCGCGAGACTGTTATAAAGGGAGTAGAACTCAAGTGGAGAAGATGAAATGAAAGCAGCAGTATTTAGGGAAGTGGGACAACCTCTGGAAGTCGAAGAGGTTTCGATCTCCAAACCAGGACCGAGGGAGGTGCTGATACGAACTGCCGCCGCTGGCGTCTGTCACAGCGATCTGCATTTTGTTGAAGGGTTGTATCCCGCCGTAACTCCCATGGTGTTAGGGCACGAATCTGCGGGCATCGTCGAACAGGTCGGGTCTTCAGTGATTTACGTTAAACCGGGGGATCATGTGATCACCTGTTTGTCGGTGTTTTGCGGGCATTGTGAACAGTGTGTGACCGGTCATATGTCCTTGTGTGAAAATCCCGAGTTGAGGCGCGGCAAGGATGAGCAACCCAGGCTCATGCAGGATGAAAAACCGATGCAGCAGTTTGCCAACTTATCCTCCTTCGCCGAGCAGATGCTGGTTCACGAACACGCTATCGTAAAAATTCGTGAGGATATGCCGTTGGACAGGGCAGCATTGATCGGTTGTGGTGTCACCACCGGAATCGGTTCGGTATTTCACACAGCAGCAGTCGAACCTGGCAGCACCGTTGCAGTTATTGGCTGTGGCGGCGTCGGCTTATCCTGTATCAATGGCGCTGCCCTGGTGGGTGCTGGGCAAATCATTGCTATCGATACGGTGGCTTCCAAGTTGGAGTTGGCCAAGACGTTTGGCGCCACCGATGTGATCAATGCTGCAGATGTTGATCCGGTGGAGCAGGTGAAGGAACTCACCAACGGCGGCGTGCAATATTCGTTCGAGGCTATCGGCCTTAAAACAACTGCAGAACAGTCATTCCGCATGCTTCGAGCAGGCGGTACTGCAACGATCATCGGCATGATCCCGGTAGGAGTGAAGATAGAACTCACAGGTTCCGCGTTCCTGCAGGAAAAGAAAATACAGGGTTCCAATATGGGTTCCAACCGGTTCCGGATTGATATGCCGAGGTTTATCGAATTTTATCTGGCTGGGAAATTACACCTGGATGAGATGATATCGAAGCGAATTTCTCTCGGCGACATTAACGAGGCATTTGTGGATATGAAGTCAGGATCAGTAGCGCGTAGTGTAATTATGTTTGATCACTGATTACGAAGCTGGTGCCGGAGTTCTTCTACCTGATCTTCAAGTTCGTCGATTCGGTCTTCGAGGTGCTCTTCCATCAAGGTTGAATCCTCGTTTTCATAAATCCTGTCGTTACAATCATCGACCTGCTCTGCCATTGTGAACAGGTCGACGACCCAGCCTATCAAGAACAGACCTAGTGTGAACAGGTACAACAAAGCCATAAGGGGGCGTCTCAGATAGAGTTTATGTGCGCCAATGAGCCCCAGAGTCAGCCAAAGGATATATGCGGTGGTTAGGTTTCTTTCCCTGACCATATCATTTAATCGCCTGCACCTTGGGTTTCTTAGCCGTTGGTTTGCTTTGCAAATCGCAGACAATTTCGGTGAGCTTTGTCAGTTGCTCCTGGATCCCTGCAAGCGTGACTGTCTCGTCTGGAGATGAACTGACTCCCTTGGCACATTGATACGCCTCACGCAGAATCCGGCCACTATCCCGTTCTTCGGCGATAAACCTGCCCAGCAAAGCTGCGGTTTGAGGGTCGATGCTTTTGTCTGCTAACAGCTGCAGGAGTTTATCCTCGCCTTCCTGCTCGGGTTGACCCACACCGAGTTTCTCAAATTTAGCAGCGTCATCCAGACTGGACGACACGATCTCCATGGTTTTCTTGAATTTGGGATCTTCCTTTTCCTTCAGGCTGTAACCCAGCTCGCACATGCGTTTTTCAAAACTCGCTGCGTGTTCGGCCTCCCGAAGAGCGACGGTTTTAAGCTTGCCGGCCAGGTCAGCGTTTTTGGTTTTCATTGCCCATGCATTGAGGAACTCGAAACCTCGACGTTCACCGTTGACGATAGCGTTGAGTGTGCCGAGGTAGCTTGGTTTATTGGATGAACTCATAGTGATCTCCCTGAAATGGCAGCAATATCATATACCGGTTAATCCCGATTGGCATCTTCTTCCTTCAGGCGAATACGGCTGGTATTTTCCGGATGCTTGCCGTTGATATCGCGGTAAAAGTCACGAATTCGGTCCATGTCTTCCTGCAAGTTGCCTGTAGGGACAAAAGACAGGCCCAGGCAGGCTACTTTTTTCTTGTAGTCCAGGTATCCGCAAACGATTGGAATCTGGGTGGCCAGGGTGATCTGGTAAAAACCGGATTTCCAGTAATCAGTTTTGGAACGCGTACCAGCCGGTGGGATGATCATCGTAAAGTAAGTCGAATCACGGATGATGTCAGCGATCGTCTGCACAGTATTGGAACTCTTCGATCGGTCGATAGGAACTCCACCCAAGTATTTCAGGAAAGATCCCCACACCGGAGGAAACATGCTCTCCTTTCCCAGCCAGTTAATGCTCAGACGAAAACAGTAGGCCGCGCCGAGAAGAAAAATAAAATCCCAGTTGCTGGTATGCGGCGCTGCGATGATGATCATCTTTTTGCTGTCCGGCAGACTGCCGGTAACTTTCCAACCTGAAAGTTTCATCACCGTTTTGCCAAGAAGAAAAGCAAAAAGGTTACACCGCCTCGCATTGTGCTGCGTTCTATCCATCATGCACCCACATAGTTTGCTGCTCTCTCACCGGCAATTTTTCCAAATACTGAGCCTGAGGTCAGTCCGGTGCCACCCGGATAATTGAAATAGAAAAGTCCGCCCACCAGTTCACCGGCAGCGAACAGACCTGGAATAATTCCACCTTCCTGGTTTTTGACTTCTGCATATTGATTAATCCTCAGCCCTCCAAAAGTGAACGTGATCCCGCAGGTGACTTGATAGGCCACATAGGGTGGGGCATCCAGAGAGTTTGCCCAGTTTGTTTTATCGATTGCAAGGCCGCGTGTACAGCGGGCGTCCTTGACCGCAGGGTTGAAGGGAATTTTTGTCTGCACGGCGGCATTGAAGGCCTTCAATGTTTGAAGACAGCGGTTCGCATCGACTCCTTCCAGTTTTACCACCAGCTGTTCCAGCGATTCGGCTTCGACCTTAGTGACTTCTCGAATGCGGTATTCATCTCTCAGTAAATCAACAACCTTTGAATCGAAGATTTGCCAGGCAAACTGCTGTGGTTGGTTTAGTATTTCCCGACCGTATTTAGCATAGGTGTAGTTGCGAAAATCTGCACCTTCATCGACAAAACGTTCCCCCAGAGCGTTGATCATCACACCCACTGGATAGGAG
>JACZXW010000070.1 GCA_022571415.1 Pseudomonadota bacterium | reverse complement strand
TAACTTGATATGATGATCGTTCAAGCTGAATGTGCTCTCCCGCAGATTACAGAGATCAGGCGTTCCCTAACCCGCAATTTCAGAAACCACCGCACGGGTGATTGACACCAGGTCCTTGGTGCTGATTTCAATTTCCAACCCGCGTTTGCCGCCGCTGATAAACACATTGCCGAACCGGGTGATGGATTTATCGGCATAGACCTGCAGCGGGTTTTTTAGACCGATAGGGCAGATACCCCTAATAGCCGATATTCAAGCATTGCCAGGAGTACAGGAATCTCTACCGGGTAGATTTAGCAAACTTAAGATTTCTTACGGGAAAAACATGCTGACTGTGCCCTTTGGAGCCTTGTGGGAGTAGCCAACTGATCACGGCTTGAATGCCTTAAACTTGAGTTCTTTTACGACTTTAAAATGTTTTGCATTGCTTGAAACAAGCGTCATGTTGTTCTCGACGGCTGTGGCGGCGATAATGGCATCGCCAGCTCTCATACTGGAAGAAAGAGCGTATTCTTCGACATAGATGAGTCCCCGATGCCCAATATTCTCAGTAAGAGGTAAAATCGAAAACCCAAAATCGAAAATGAATGCCTTTATATATCTGTGATGAGCTTTGCTCCCTGCACCTTGAAGCAATTCCATGTAACTCTGTATTGAAAGATGTTTGTCATCGTCCCGATCAATCAGCCTGGCTGCC
Source organism: Pseudomonadota bacterium (assembly GCA_022571415.1). Classification (GTDB taxonomy): domain Bacteria; phylum Pseudomonadota; class Gammaproteobacteria; order Pseudomonadales; family Azotimanducaceae. Next base: position 12,464 of record JACZXW010000070.1, on the reverse strand, counting down.
TTCTCATTACCTCTCTGAATCCAAATCAGAATATCCGTGTCATAGATCATGACGTGGCTTTCTCAAGTCATTAAGTTCCTCCAGCACGGGTTTTTCAGATTTCTTGTTGCATGCAAACATAGGATGATCTTTAACTTTGGCCGTTGTCTTTTTTTTTGCGGGTTTGATGATTCCTTTAATCTTTCCATGATACATCACGGTGACACTTTCATTCCTGTCCAGCGCCTTTAGAATGTTGGTTGTTTTGTATCTCAAATCCACGATAGAAGCTTTCATAGTTAATGCACAGTTAAAGAAACTGGTAAAGTAAAAGGTCTACATAGTATAGACATTTGTAGAGAATTATCAATAGCCGAAAAATTCGTCCATGCGCAAGCCCCGGCAGAATGCACAGACCAGACAGGCCCGAACATCCGGGGATAATGCCCGGCTAATCGGCAATCTCGGCAACCACCGCATGGGTGATTGACACCAGATCCTTGGCGCTGATCTCAAGTTCCAGCCCGCGTTTGCCGCCGCTGATAAACACGTTGCCGAACCGGGTGATGGATTGGTCGGCATAGACCTGCAGCGGTTTTTTTAGACCGATAGGGCAGATACCGCCCACCAGATAACCTGTTAATTTTTCCGCTTGGGCCAGGCATGAGCATCGCTTTTTTCGAGCCAGCACACTTTGCGAGGCGTTTCAGATGCAACTGCATGGAAACAGGAATCAGCGCGATGATAGGCGGTTGCCCCTCAACATCAATGACCAGGGTTTTGAAAACTTGCGCTGGGTCCAGGGCAAGTTTTTCGGCAGCGCTGACGCTATAACTGCTGCCATGACTGCTGGCATAGATATGCAGCGTGAAACGGCAACCTCTGGCCTCTAGGATTTTGATCGCTGGGGTCATTGCAACGGATAGCTGGGCATGCTTTTTTTGTTACGATAGCTGAACTCCCTCGGTGAAGGAAAGCGATATGTACTACTTCTGCAAAATGTTAACCCTACTGGTGATTTCCCTCGGACTGCTCTCCGCCTGTAGTGACGAAAAGCCCGTCAATGAAACTGATACCGCACAAGAAGTGGTACAAACCGGGACGACGTCACATCCGGATCAGGAACTAATCGACAGGGCGGGCGCCCCATTGTTCGATGGCATGGGCAGCCACCACCATCCAATCACCACCAGCGAACCCGGGGCGCAACGATATTTCGACCAGGGGCTGGTGCTGGCGTTCGCGTTTAACCATGCGGAAGCCATCCGCAGCTTCAAGGCAGCGCAGAAGCTCGATCCGTCCTGTGCCATGTGTTATTGGGGAGAAGCGCTGGCCACAGGGCCGAATATCAATATCACCAGTGACGGCAAAGTGATCATGTCCCCGGATGAACGGCTGGATGCCTATGAAGCGCTACAACTGGCCATCGCCAGGAAGGACAGTGCCAGTGCACAGGAGCAGGCATACATAGAAGCCTTGCAGAGCCGGTACAACGGTGATGTCACCAAAGATCGTGAGGGTCTGGACCAGGCTTACGCCCAGGCGATGGCGGAACTTGTAGAAAAATATCCCCAGGACCTGGATGCGGCGGCGCTTTATGCCGAGGCGCTGATGAATACCATGCCATGGAATTACTGGAAAGATTCTGGTGATCCCAGGGAAGACACAAAAAGCGTGATAGCGGCGCTGGAGATGGTGATGGCGGCAGATCCGCAGCACCCGCTTGCCATCCATCTGTACATCCACGCGGTTGAGGCGTCCGGCAATCCGGGCAGGGCGGAGAGTGCGGCCGACCGCCTGGCCGCACTGGTACCTGGAGCGGGGCACCTGGTCCACATGCCATCTCATATCTACTGGCGCCTCGGCAGGTATCACGATGCCTCCAATGCCAACATAGAAGCGGCCAACGTGGACGAAAAATATATCGCCCAGTGTAATGCCCAGGGTTTCTACCCGGCGCTCTATTACCCGCACAATATTCACTTCCTCTGGGCGGCATCAACCATGGAAGGGCGAAGTGCGCTATCCATTGAGTCTGCCATCAGGGTTGCAAATAACGTCAGGGTGGAACAGGTGAAGCAGTTCCCCACCATTGAATTTTTCAGGACGATCCCGCTGTTGTCCTATGTTCGTTTTGGCAAGTGGGAGGAGATCCTCGCTGCGCCGGAGCCGGATGCCGAATTCAAGTTCTCTCAGGGAATACGGCATTATGTCCGGGGCATTGCCTTTGCAAACAAAGGCGAGCTTGAGGCAGCGAGGGCAGAACATCTGCAACTGGTTCCATTAAAAGAGACAGTCTCGGTGCAATTCCTGGATAAGCGAAATTTTCCGGCAAGCCGGTTGCTGGATATCGCCAGCGAATTACTGCTGGGAGAAATACAGTTTGCGGCAAAAAACTATGCTGCCGCAGCGCAGCGCTATGAAGAGGCCGTGAATCTGCAGGATACATTGCCCTACACCGAACCCCCTTTCTGGTATTACCCGACTCGACAATCCCTGGGTCATGCGCTGCTGATGGATGGAAAGTCCCAGGTGGCGGAGATGGTCTACCGACAGGATCTGAAGGATTACCCGCGCAATGGCTGGTCGATGTTCGGCCTGGTGCAAGCGCTGGAAGCACAGCAGAAAACTGACGAGGCAGCTGAGGTGAGAGAGCGGTTTGAAGAAGTGTGGCAGATGTCCGATATCGAATTGTCTGCCTCCAGGATTTAAGGTGAGTGACAAACTGGTCCTCGTTGACCATGAGCAGTACCGTGAATATTCCATTGAGGAGATGCGGATAAGGGCCCAATCCTTCTATCAGGATATGAGACGCCGCAGAACCGTACGGGATTTTTCGTCCCGATCGGTTGCCCTGGACATCATCGAGAACTGTATCAGGACAGCCGGGACCGCCGTCAGTGGCGCCAATATGCAGCCATGGCAATTCGTAGTGGTGCAGGATCAGGAGATCAAACGCCAGATTCGCCTGGCTGCCGAGAAAGAGGAGAGAGCTTTTTATGAGGAGAAGGCGCCACAGGAATGGCTGGACGCCCTGGCTCCCCTGGGGACCGATTCCAACAAGCCTTTTCTTGAGTCTGCGCCCTACCTGATCGCTATCTTTCAGGAACGGTTTGGCCTGCTGCCCGATGGCCGCAAGGTGAAGCACTACTATGCGGTAGAGTCGGTGGGTATCGCCACGGGGTTACTGATAGCGGCCATTCACAACGCTGGACTGGTTTGTCTGACCCATACTCCCAGCCCCATGGGTTTCCTCAACGAGATTCTCGAAAGACCAAGATCTGAACGACCGTTTCTTCTTCTGGTGGTGGGTTATCCGGCGGACCATGTCAAAATCCCGGATATCAGCAAGAAGGATCTTGGCGATATCGCGACGTTTCTTTAAACTTATTTAACCTGAAGCTAGCATCTTGAGCCTGATGAAAGAGTTCAGCGGAGGATGAGCACGATCCTTTGGCTGCGCTCAGAATGACCTTCGTTTAGATCGGGCGCGATCAAGATCAGGATGGGTTGTGGGCTTTATCTTTTGCAGCGGTACGACGTTGCAGGGAGATGAAATCCAGCAGGATGTTGCCACTCTCGATGACATAAGGATCCGTTGTTCGCGCATCCTTATGCGCTTTTTCGATTTCCGTATCGACCTTTCTGCGGGTAATGACTTTGCCGGATGACACGCCTTCGATTGCCGGTGTACCAATAACCCCGGCCATCTCATTGCCTGTCAGTCCTTCTTCCGATTCATTGCCATTTTCATCGGGGCTTGTCAGTCCCCCACCTGCAGACGGGGTTCCAACTTCGGCCAGGACAGGCTCGTTGTCTTCCTGCAGGTCATCCAGGGACTTGATGGGATCCAGGCCCTGGGCGACTCGTTTCTTGTTCTCAATCGTTACCCAGAATGTTTCAGTATCGTTTTTTTGTTGACGACGGATCGTTTCGTTGAGACTAACGATAGTATTGAGATTACGATTTCGGCGATAGGCGAATGCTTCCTGCAGGTAATTAAAATCAGGGTCATCTTTTACTCGCTCAGAATGGAGCGTGACCAGGTCCGGCAGATAGAGGTCAATGGGACGCCGGGTACGATACCGGGTCGCCCGGATCTTGTCCCAGGGTAATGGCCTGTCCAGGGTGCTTTCGCCGATGGAGTCCGGATCATAGTTCGCCGGGTAGGAGATATCCGGGATGATACCTTTATGCTGTGTGCTGTCGCCGCTGATTCTGTAGAACTTGGCCTGGGTCAGCTTTAACTGGCCTCTGCTGAGCGGCACAAGGGATTGTACCGTGCCTTTGCCAAAGGTCTGTGAGCCGATGATGAGGCCTCGCTTATAGTCCTGTATGGCGCCGGCGAAAATCTCGGAGGCGGATGCGCTTAGCCGGTTAACCAGCACCCCAAGTGGACCATCGTAGAAGGTCGTCATGGTCCGGTCATTGAGAATATCCACGCGGTTACTCTTGCTGCGGATCTGTACGGTGGGTCCGCGATCAATAAAGAGACCCGTCAATGTCTTCGCTTCCTGCAGGGAACCGCCGCCATTATCCCGGAGATCGATGATCACGCCTTCCACCTCTGCTTTAATCAACTCAGCCAGAAGCTTCTTCACGTCGCGAGTGGTGCTCTTGAAATTTTTGTCGCCCTGCTGCAGCGCCTTGAAGTCAATATAGAAGGTTGGAATATCGATCACGCCTATTTTGTGCATATGCCCGAACTGCTCAATTTCGATGATCTCGGACTTGGCGGACTGTTCCTCCAGTTTTACCTTGTTGCGGGTGATGTAAATGATTTTGGACTCGGAGCTATCCTTGGCTGCCGCAGGGATAATATCCAGCCGGACAACGGTATCTTTCTTGCCACGAATTAACTGCACTACTTCGTCCAGGCGCCAGCCGATAACGTCTACCATTTCCCCCTCGGTATCCTGACCAACAGCGATAATCTTGTCATCAGGATGTAGCTGCTTGGATTTATCTGCAGGACCAGCAGGGACCAGGCTTACCACCTTGGTGTACTCGTCCTCCAGCTGCAGCACAGCACCGATGCCTTCCAGGGAAAGGCTCATGTTTATGTTGAAGTTTTCGCTGGTTCGCGGAGAGAAGTATTGAGTATGGGGATCGTAGGTTTTGGTGAAGGAATTCATATAGAGCTGGTAGACGTCTTCACTGTTGGTCTGACGGGTTCTAGCCAATCGATTGCTGTAACGCTTCAGCAACAATTCCTGAATCTTGTCAGTTTCTTTGCCGGTGAGCTTCAGGTTTAGAACAGAATTCTTGATTCGCTTGCGCCACAGGTCATCGAGCTCCTCCATATCAGTTGCCCAGGGTGTCTCCTCTCTATCTAGTTCCAGTTCCTCATCGAGAGTGAAATCGAAGTGGTCTATTCCTTGTTCCAGTGAGGCGATGACTTTCTCAAAGCGGGAGATCACGCGCTTGTGGTAGCGGTTGAATATATCAAAGGCAGGATCCAGGTCACCTCGCCGTAGTGAGTTATCCATCTCGTACCGGTAGGTTTCAAAATGGGCGATGTCTTCAGCCAGCAGATAGCTCTTGCTCGGGTCCAGGTCCTTGAGATAGGTCTCAAAAATCCGGTTGGATAAACTGTCATCGAGTCGGGTTGTTACGTAATGTCGAGACGCCAGCGCATCAACGATATTGCGAGTGGTGCTGCGATGTACGGCAAGCGGGGTCAGTGGTTCCTTGATCCCGCCCGTGACGGTCGCAAGACTGGCGGAGGCGCCAAATGCGAGCACATTTGCCAAGAGGAGCAGGGAGACGAGGCGTAACAAATATTGCATATGAACTCTGTCTGACTAGTAAAGTGGCTTAAAGGATATGTGACCGGCAGAGGCTGCCAAGGTTCTACCCCTGGGTAAATCCTACCGTGTTTATTAGCGTCCTGGCGCAAAGGGTAGGGCGCAGTTTGCGATGTTGAGAGTATGGAATCAAGAACTTAGCGTCTAGGCGCAACAGTTTTCAACCGACCGGGTCCGGAAATTTAACGACCAGCTGCACAATTCCGGCTATCCGCACCGCGACAGTATGAGATAATGCCTCAAATTATGATAATAGGGAAGAAGAATTGTTCAGAAAGACATTTATAATCAAATACTTAGCATTCATTATAGTTGTTATTTCTAGCACTGTTTTGGCCGAGGAAGTAGACGATCCAGAAAACGATTTAAAAGATGAGCGGGGATATTTCTTTGGCTATTCCTTTGGCAACATGCTCAAGGACGGGGGCAACACGGATGTCGACCTCGACAGCCTGCGTCGTGGCCTTGAAGATGCCCTGGGCGGTAATCTGGCAGACCTGACGGCGGAACAACAGCAACAAGTGATTGTTATCGTGCGAGCCAGGCAACTGGAAATCAAAAAGAACAAAGAGTTAAAGGCAAACAAGGCTGGAGCGGAAAACCTGGACGGAGCCGAAGTTTATCTTGCAAATAATGCGGGGAAGCCGGGGATCAAAACCACTGCCACGGGTTTGCAGTATGAAACGTTAGTCGAAGGCACAGGCGCAAATCCGGGACCCAGAAGTAAAGTGGTGGTGCACTATGAGGGGAAACTCACGAACGGGAAAGTGTTTGACAGTTCCATCAAGCGCGGGAAGCCGGCGGAATTTGGGTTGAACCAGGTCATCGCGGGCTGGACGGAGGGCTTGCAGCTGATGAAAACAGGCGGCAAGACACGTTTCACTATTCCACCTGAGCTGGGCTACGGTCCTGGGGGGACTCGCGGTATTCCGCCCAATGCCGTACTGATCTTTGAAGTGGAGCTTATTGAGATCAAATAAAGCTCCGTCATTCAAGCGTCACCCGAACGGGAATATGACTGCCGGGGGCTTTCGTCATCACCTGGCTAAATACCTGGCCATCCCATTGGTAGTACACCCGGTAGCCGGTAACGGTTTCCGTGGTTTCCTCAACGCTGCAGTGTCCCGTGCCAAGATCCCAGTGCAGCAGTTCCAGCAGGTCATGGCTCCCGGGTTTGCTGAAACACTCGAACGCCAGATGACGAGTCCGCTCGGTTCTGGTGATGGGTTCGCTGCGGATGACTTCAGCTTCGTCATAAAACTCGGCTGGGAAGGCAGGTGCGCTCAACAACAGGATCAGGGCGAACAGGCTGAGGCGTAAAGAGTGGCTGTCCATCAGTTTAGTCCTTTGTTAGATGTCGGGTATCAAGAGGCTGAGTCGGTAGCGAGACTCAGGTGTGAGACTGGCTGTATCGAGGGAGATGATATTCGTTCCCTGATGTGTTTTTAGAGTGAATTTCGCGCCGGGCACCTGCTTTTTTAAACTCTGCAGATAACGTTTTGCCCGAGAGCGGCGGTCAAAACGAATCACCTCAATAACATTGTTAGCTGCAAGACTGCTGCTTGCGGTATCGTCCATCTCCCGGGAAATTCTCTGCTGGTGCTTCTTAACTCTGTTGACATAATCCAGTACGGACCCTGGGATGTCCCGGCTGCTGCGGATTCTGGCAGGGCCATAATGATAAGCCGCCAGCACCAGGAGCTTGTCCCCCTGATAGCGATTGGACAGTTCGCGCAGATACTGCGCGCCCAGGTCAATGTTGAGGCATGGATTGTAGAGCTCAGCGACACGCCGGATCCCCAGGTGTTTCGCGGTTAGCGGCCAGCGAATTTGCATCACGCCGTGGGCGTTGGCGCTGGATCTGGCATCGGCGTTCCAGTTACTTTCAACCGAAGCCACGGCCAGCAACAGGTCCAGGTCAACCCCATGGCGCCGGCTGGCCAGATCAAAGCAGCCACGAAACGGAAATTCGGCCCCGGCTGACGGGCAAAATACTGCTGCCAGCAAGAGGGTGAACCAAAATTTCATCGGTTGACGATCCTGGGTGGAACGGTGGATTGAAAACCGGTGATTTCGTTGATTGCATTGAGAACGTCGGACCGTTCTGGCCCGGATTCGAAGTGGAAACCCACTTCATAGATACCAGGACCCGTTTTGATCACCTGGAATTTCTGCGATACCTGGTGTTCCAGTGTTGCAGCAAATCCCCTGGCCGAGGTCTCACTTCTAAAAGGCGACCAGGCCACCTGGAATAGCGATGTTGCCAGGGTTGAAACGGGAACATCGTCTTCTTCGTTGACCCTGCTCGCCAATTCGATTGTTTCATCGCCCGGCTCATGTGCAATCGGAGCTGTGTTGACTGGTCGCAATTCTCTGGAGGTCTGCTGGGTTTCATCGCGATGCCCCGGCGCGACAATTTTCTTCACCGTCGCGGGCGGGGTAATGCGTTGAGTATCCCTTGCTTCTGCTACCATCGAGGCAGGCGGAAATTGTTTCATTTTTTCCACCAGATTGGTGACAAGTTCGAGTAATTGATGGCGCGGTTCCGGTTTGGACATGATGCCGATTGATATCGCGCTACCCAGGATTAGCCCCACAAGAAATTTCATCTAAACCCTCCTTTAAAGTATGGTTGTGCGGTCGTGACTCCGCGTCAGGTGAATGGCGCGCCAATCCGGTGCATCAGGTTGCTCATCCAGCAAATGCCTGAATGCAGCGACCCAGTTCTCTCTCGACAGATGCCTGCCGTGACACCGGGGACTACTTTTTTTCAATGCTTTGTGTAAAGCGTGTGCGGTCGACCTTCCCTTGAAGGCCAGGGCGTAAAACCCCAGGGTCGGCCTCGTGGATGAATCACCAGCCGGGACATTGAGACCGTAGTAAAGCCTGCCCGGTCTCTGCCGCGCTGGTAGTTCACAACTCACCGGCGCGACCTGTCCATTGAGGGTGTAAAAAAGGACCAGATAGGCAGATTGATAAATTTCGAAGCTGATATCGACACAGTTCTCCTTATTTCGGCGACAGACCCTGTCTTTCGAATGATGGTCAGTCAGACGGATCTCCGACAGGATGTCAGGCGGGGTCATGTAAAGTGGGTCATGTTTTAAGGCGTGGCTTGTCGTTGTGGCTGTCTCCGTAACTTCAACTTCCGCAATTTGAAGTGATTGCTCAGGGTGGTCGTTGCTGACAAGTTCCAGGCTGAACTCACCATGGGTGTGGCGCAGCTTGATGATCGATGCTGCGGCCTCTTTATCAAGGGTGATCAGACCCCGGCTTGATATTTTCCGGATGAGTTTACGCAGGACTTTACGATCTAGATCATTGTCAGCTGCTTCGATAAAGATGGGTGCTGCGACTGCGCCGTTACATTGCATCTGCGCATACAGGGCCTGTGCGATCTCTGCGGTCTGGGCAGTATCGAAGACCGAAGATGTAGAGCGATGATGCAGGCGAGTGTTGAAGGCACGCCGTTGCGCGTTCGATAATCTGCCATGCCAGAATACGTTGGTACCGTTTAGCCAGATGCCTTCTTCGATGTCGACCATCACCAGAGAAATGCGATGTTCCCGTGAACCGTGTTTTTGTATTTCAATACCAAGAACCGTGTTGACCCTGATGGGGTTGCAGCGATGGGTCTCGTCAAAGACGATCCTTACGTCTGCGATCGAAAGCAGGTCTTCGATTAGCTGCTCCCTGATGAGATCGGTTAGCTGGTCTGTTACCGGCATGGGCTGGCCATCCCGAGTCGCCATGATCCTGATTCGCTCACCCTTGAAACGTGGATGATAGTTTAGAATTTCCCCCAGTTTGGGAGAAGCATGCTGGGTGATCCAATTCCCTAAGGATCCATCAACCAGCCTTGATGCCTGGATATTCGATGCAAAAAATGCCATCGATACCAGGATCAGGTAAATCAACTGTTTTGGTTGCTTAGCTTTCATGGCTGATATGTCCGTCTTTGTGGATGACCAGTGCGCCGGTAGCATGTGAATTATTGTGATCAAGAAAACTATTCAGGTCGCGCTTCGTTGCGACCGGCAGCGCAACCAGGTAGACGCTCGCCTTCGCGTTCTTTTCGAACACATGGGTGATTTTTCGTGGAATGGACTCATGCATCACTTCATATAGCTCCCCTGTCGGGCTGGATTGCATCACCTTAAATTTCGAATCCATGCTGAGAAACCCAGCTGCAGTCCTGGCATAAAGCCGCAGTTTATTGGTGGCAATCAGGTGCAGAAATGTCCTGTCCGAATCAAAGCGAAGTGTCAGGGTACGGGGTGCCACGTTTAGCGTGTCATCTGAACTGACCGTTTCGCTTTGCGCGCGGATGGGTTGAAATGTCTCATCTTCATCCGCCAGGCGCGGCGTGATAATACTGTCAGGTTCACCCGCCATCTTCCTGCTGGTCGGGTTTACCTTGGAAGTAGCAGGTACCGGCAAGGACGGCTGGTTGATCAATGCTGCCACTCCGGGTGACAGGTCAACCTCGGACATTGACGGAGCAAGACTTGCCTCAACTTTTTTCTCAATTGCGACCGGCTCTATTTTCTTGACCAGCGCCATTATCGCGATTAGGCAGAATGCGATGATTGCCATGAATCGCATGACATCGGCTTCGAGGCCGGCAGTGTTCAGCGGAAGACTATGGGCAGGTCTGCGCATCTCTGCCGACTCCGCTGTTTTCCACCCGGGTTAGTTGCGATGCTGCGGATATTCCCGGGGACGTCAAAGGAGTCGCGAGGTGTGCCAGGTGGGATTCCATGCGGTTGAGTTGTGCCAGGGCAGTGAGGATTTCTCTGCGCTCATCTCGCTGGTAATAGCCGGCTAATTCTGCGCCCAGGGAAATTGTCTTCGTCAGCTGCATGATATAACCGCCAACGGCGCCGACAATGGTGGTGGTCAGTGCCAGCAGAATACCGCCATCAACCAGGCGCGAGAGGATTTCACCCGCGCCTTCGTTGAGTGCGGCAGGTGCATTCAACGTGGTTGCCAGTGCACTGCGCATGCCAATGGCTGTCCAAATGACGCCGATGCCTATGAACAGGTGTATCCATACATCGCTTAATTGGTCCAGCTGTACGACTTGTGTGAGCGGGGCATTAGTGACGAGCAGGCGGTCAAGGTGTATCAGGTTGGCGCTGTAGAAAGTCAATACTGCGCCAAACAACCACACCGAATGGCCCATATTCGACGCCAGCCATGAACTGCCCTGGGAAAACAGGTTGGCGTCCCAGGGGGCAAAAGCCAGCATTGCCAGCATGCCCGAGGCCAGGCCGGCGAGTCCGCCAGCCAGGTAGCTTGCGCTGCTCATCAGCAAGGTCGAGCGGGAACCCATTACAGGTTCCCCGCTTCGCAGGCCCGGCAGGTGGCTTCGAGAACCAGCTGTGCTTCTTTCAGAAGATGATCGGCGCGATAGTAGGAGGTAGCGTCCTCACTGGCCCGAACCAGGCCCAGTTCCTTATCTAGAAGTTCGCTTTGCATCTCGGCGAGCACCCTGGATTTGACCGGGCAGGTTTGAGAACAGGTATTGTACTCACCGGTCCATGAAACAAACTTAACATTGAAATAACGGTTGTATTTAGCTTTGGCCTGGCGCTTGCTGATTATGCCCTGTTCGCTGATTCGGACCAGGAAATCACTGAACTGCCTCTTGTTATCAGGGTCCGGGTTGTTGACAGCGATCTCCATGAGTTGCCCGAAGTAATTCTCGAAGCTGTATTCACAACCCTCGAACAATTTATCTTCGACGACTCGTATTGAGCCCGCAAGGCTGGAGTTCAGGGAAACAGAGCAGGTGTCTGCCGTCTGGGCGGTAGTGCAGGCAACCAGTATGAACGATGCAACGAGGCCGATTGTTACAAGATGAATTTTCTTGAAAGTCATGATTGTGCTCCTTAGATTTCTAACGGGCTAACAAAGGGAGTTTCGCCTGCCAGTAACGGCGCAGATGCGATTGGTGTTTCACCCAGGGCTTCACCGAAAAGGATGGACTTGACGCCGTTGACGACAGCAGTCATTTCGGGCGTGATCTGGCCGAACGACTGGTTGAGTTGTTCCATCAACGTTGCCCGGGCGATCTCTTCCTGGGTCGCCGCGATCAGGTGAGACGCCTCTTCCATGTCGAGATAGATATCAGATGCAATGACCGCGAGAGATTGACTGGATCCGTTTTGGCGAGTTGCAACCAGATCGTAGTATTGCTTGAAACGGTCTGACAACCGGATGCCAGAGCGTCCGCGAAGGGCAATGGGATTATCATCGGCTGACATCTTTGAAATCGTACCGAGCAGCAGGTTTTGCAGACTTGTTGGTGTGGATTTTTGTCCGAGTTCCAGGCGCAACCTTTTTTCAAGGCTGCGTCGGGTATTGGATACGGCTCGTTCCATATCCGGCAGTCTTAACGTCATGATGTTAAGCATTTCGAGATAAGTTACGCCAATCTGTTTAGCAATTCGCTCGCAGCCCGGATCCTCATCAGCTCCTGCACATTGTGACTCGTTATACAGTTGCTGCTGCAGATCCAGGCGCGTGATCACGTCCTGGACATTGTTTTCCATCTCCTCGGCGACTTCGCTGGTTTCACGGATATTTTCAAGAACAGTTGTTGGAAACAGCCTCATTACAGGGCCAGTTGGTTTTGCCAAGGCGTTCATCGCAACGAGGTTGATGATGCAGCCT
>JACZXW010000069.1 GCA_022571415.1 Pseudomonadota bacterium | reverse complement strand
AAATGAAAGGGGCCGTAATTGTTGGCACAGTTGGTAATGATGGTAGGCAGGCTATAAGTGGTGTGCCAGGCACGAACCAGGTGATCGGAAGAAGCCTTGCTGGCAGAGTAAGGTGAATTAGGATCGTAAGGCGTGTCTTCGGTGAACAACCCGTCGGGACCCAGGCTGCCGAAAACCTCGTCGGAGGAGATATGGTGGAAGCGAAAGTCCTGCCGCCTTTCCCCCTGCAACGTCGAGTAGTAATCAACGGCGCTCACCAGCATGTTGAAAGTGCCGATCACGTTGGTTTGAATAAAGACCCCGGGGTCATCGATGGATCGATCCACATGAGTTTCAGCCGCCAGATGTAAAATGATATCAGGTTCGAATTCCCGGATGGATGATCGCACTGAAGCCACGTCGCAGATGTCGACCTGAGAAAACTGATATCGGCGATCACTGGAAATGCTTTCCAGGTTCGCCGGATTCCCCGCGTAAGTGAGGCAGTCAAGATTAAGCACCTCATCCTGGCTGTGGCGAATAATTTCCCGAACAACCGCTGAACCGATAAATCCTGACCCGCCGGTGACTAATATTCGCATATCAACTCACCCGGCCTGGGCGCAACTAGCTGCGCCCCCGATAAAACAATCACACTACTTCTCCTCTCCAGCAAGAACCCCAATCATCTCACGAAGGCCGGATTCCCAGCTACTGATGCCGATGTCCGGAAATGTCTGTTCGAACAAGGAGCAGTCCAGCACCGAGTAAAGTGGACGTGTGGCGGGCGTTGGATAGTCCTCGGTCCTGATGGGGTGCACAACGGGCAATTTCGTCAACAATCCCTGCGCCTGTCCCATCCGCATGATCTCTGTTGCAAACAGGTGCCAGGTTGTTGTGTCATTGTCGCAGAAATTGTAGTTGCCCCAGGGGAGGTCGCCCTGCTGCTGGTATTGTTCCGTCAGCCTGAGCAGCGCAGTCGCGATATGCCCGGCGTAGGTAGGGCTTCCAAACTGATCGGCCACCACACTGACCTCGTCTTTTTCGCTGCCAAGACGCAGCATCGTTTTGACGAAATTTTGCCCGTCAATCCCGAAGACCCAGCTGGTTCGCAAAGTCAGGTGTCTAGCATTTGATTGAGCGACCAGCCGTTCCCCGGCGAGTTTGGTGACGCCATAAACGCCCTGGGGATCAGGTTCTGAATCATCTTTATAAGGCGTCGATGCGTTGCCGCTAAAAATATAGTCGGTTGAAATGTGCAGGATAGGAAGGTTGCATTCCCGCGCGACCGTGGCCAGGTTTTTGGCCCCCAGTGCATTGACGTCATGGGCAAGTTGCTGTTCAGATTCCGCCTTGTCCACTGCCGTATAGGCGGCAGCGTTGATGAATATTTCCGCCTGATGCTTGCCCTGCAGCCGGCGGATGGCATCAATATCGGTGATATCCAGGTTACCGATATCCGTTGCAATGACATCGAAGCCATAGCCTGGGGCCTTGCGACTGATCTCACAGCCGACCTGACCGTCGCAACCGGTAAGTAGTATTCTCAAGAATTGGCTCCCCGACCTGGGCTCGAACCAGGGACCCAATGATTAACAGTCATTTGCTCTACCAACTGAGCTATCGGGGAATATCAGAAGGGGGCGAATTGTATAGTGCAAGGAAAATCCGGTCAACAATCATCGGCATTCGCTGAGCAGATGCTGCTGAAGAAAGAATACTGACATAAGGGTGTCAGTTGACATGCCTCCATCAAAGGAAAATCCGCCGGGACTAAGTTATAGTCCCCTCTGTCATGTCGAGCGCAGCGAAATCATCCCAGGAACGACAGACTAACCCTTCTCAATGACATCAAAGCCATGAAATCACGTCAATTCCAGGTCGTTTCAGATTACGAACCGGCAGGTGACCAGCCTCAGGCGATCAGGAAACTGGTTGAAGGCATCGAATCGGGACTGGCTGCACAGACCCTGCTGGGGGTAACCGGATCGGGCAAGACCTACACCATTGCCAAGGTAGTGGAGCAGATCCAGCGCCCCACCCTGGTCATGGCGCCCAACAAGACCCTGGCGGCGCAGCTGTATGGTGAGTTCAAGGAATTCTTCCCGGGCAATGCCGTTGAATATTTCGTCTCCTACTACGACTATTATCAGCCGGAAGCCTATGTCCCGTCGTCCGACACCTATATCGAAAAAGACGCGGCAATCAATGAACACATCGAACAGATGCGCCTGTCCGCCACCAAGGCGCTGCTGGAAAGGAAGGATGCGATCGTCGTGGCGTCAGTATCCTCGATCTATGGATTGGGAGATCCCGGCGCCTACCTGAAGATGGTGATGCACCTGGATCGTGGGGACAAGGTTGACCAGCGCTGGATACTGCGTCGCCTGGCAGAATTGCAGTACACCCGCAATGAAACGGAATTACGTCGTGCAAGCTATCGGGTCAGGGGAGATGTCATCGACGTCTTTCCCGCTGAATCTGACCGCGATGCCATCCGCATAGAATTGTTCGACGATGAAATCGAAAACCTGTCCTACTTTGATCCCCTGACCGGTGAAGTCATTCGTCGCATGCCGCGAGCGACCATCTTCCCGAAGTCACATTATGTAACGCCCAGGGAAACCATCGAAAAAGCGCTGGATGAGATTCGTGACGAACTGGTCATTCACCTGAAATACCTCAAAGACAATAACAAGCTGGTTGAGGCGCAGCGCCTGGAACAGCGTACCCGATTCGACCTGGAGATGATCAAGGAACTGGGCTATTGCAGTGGCATCGAAAATTACTCGCGCTATCTGTCCGGCCGTGCTTCCGGCGAGGCCCCGCCGACGCTATACGACTATTTACCGGATGACGCGCTGCTCATCATCGACGAATCCCATGTCAGTATTCCGCAGCTGGGGGCAATGTACAAGGGAGACCGCTCGAGGAAGGAAACCCTGGTGGAATACGGGTTCCGCCTGCCCTCTGCGCTGGACAACAGGCCGCTCCGGTTTGATGAGTGGGAGCGATTGGCGCCGCAAACCATATTTGTCTCGGCGACACCGGGTCCTTATGAGAAAGAAAAATCCGGTCAGATTGTGGACCAGGTGGTGCGACCCACGGGACTGGTGGATCCGGATCTGGAAGTCAGGCCCGCACAAACCCAGGTAGACGATGTCCTGTCGGAGATACGTATCCGCGTGAAAAAAGATGAGCGTGTACTGATTACTACCCTGACCAAGAGAATGGCTGAGGATTTAACGGAGTACCTGGATGAACACGGCGTCCGTGTGCGCTATCTGCATTCTGATATTGATACGATCGAGCGGGTCGAAATCATTCGCGACCTTCGCCTCGGTGAGTTTGATGTGCTGGTCGGCATTAATCTCCTGCGTGAAGGGTTGGATATGCCGGAGGTCTCACTGGTTGCGATTCTCGATGCAGATAAAGAAGGTTTCCTTCGCTCTGAGCGATCACTCATTCAGACCATCGGACGTGCCGCCAGAAACCTGCATGGCAAAGCCATCATGTATGGCGACAAGGTCACCGATTCGATGCAGCGGGCCATAGACGAAACAGAACGCCGGCGTGAAAAGCAGCTGGAGCACAATCGAGTCAACAACATCGTTCCCATTGGCATCAAGCGAGAAGTCATCGATATCCTCGAAGGGGCCAGGAGCACTCCGTCAAGGTCAAGACGTGGCTCCCGGATCGCTGAGAAGAAAGGTCGGTACCGCGGCAACCTTCTCAACCAGGAAGATCTGGAAAAACAGATACTCAGCCTCGAAAAACAGATGTTTGCCGAGGCCAGAAACCTCGCCTTTGAAGAAGCCGCCAGCCTCAGGGACCAGATAGAAGAACTCCGCCAACAATTTGTCCGGGGTTAGATTTCACCAGGCGTCATTCCTGCAACCCACCGCAGGAATGACGGAAGGACTGAGGGTGATGGACGAAGCAAGTCAGGAAGTGAAGTAAGGATGGTGATTTTCCCGGGCGGGGCGGCAGAAGCTGGAACCAAGATCAATTTCTTGATAAATTACGCGCCCTGTGAATCGAAGCACAACCCGTTCAAGGTATGAATATCGTGTTTCGCTTCATGGGATAGCGTGAGGGAGTGTAGCTCAGTTGGTTAGAGCATCGCCTCGACAAGGCGAGGGTCCTCGGTTCAAATCCGAGCACTCCCACCAAGTCCATGGCTTGCGCAAAGCGCAAACATGGACGCCGACAGCGTTTTCGCACAGCGAAAATCGCGAGAGGCAAGGCTTGTGCGCAAAGCGCAAACATGGACGCCGACAGCGTTTTCGCACAGCGAAAATCGCGAGAGGCAAGGCTTGCGCAGCGCAAACCTGAACGACAAAAAATGTCATCCTGAACCCAGTGAAGGATCCCGGTTGTTGATCGAGGAGATTCTTCGCCCAGGTTCAGGACAAACTACCCGGGTACGCGTCAATCGCGAAGCCCGCAGCTAAAACCACGTGGCCTTTGGTAAGGGTCACCACTGAAAGCGAGGACGATATGCCAACGATTACTCTACCTGACGGTAGTCAGAAACAATTTGAATCCCCTGTAACTGTTCACCAGGTTGCCGAATCCATCGGGCCCGGCCTGGCCAAGGCCGCTTTGGCTGGTCGTATCGGCGACAGACTGGTGGATACATCCTATTCCATTGAAGAAGATTCCGAACTTTCCATTGTTACCGCGAAAGACGAAGACGGTCTCGAGGTCCTGCGCCACTCCTGCGCCCACCTGATGGCGCACGCGGTTCAACAGTTATTTCCATCGGCGCAAGTGACTATTGGCCCGGTCATCGAAGATGGTTTTTTCTACGATTTTGCCTACGAGCGCCCTTTTACCCCTGAAGATCTCGAGAAAATCGAGAAGAAGATGGAAGCGCTGGCAAAGCAGGATATCAAGGTGAAGCGCTCGGTCATGTCAAGAGCGGACGCGGTGGCGCTCTTCTCCAAAATGGGCGAGACCTACAAGGTGCAGATCCTGGAGAATATTCCGGCAGATGAAGATCTTTCCTTCTATCAGCAGGGTGACTTTATCGACCTCTGCCGCGGACCCCATGTGCCCAGCACGGGCAAGATCAAGGCTTTTAAACTGACCAAGGTCGCAGGCGCATACTGGCGAGGAGACTCCAAAAACGAAATGCTGCAGCGAATCTACGGCACCGCCTGGGCAGACAAGAAGTCGCTGAAGCAATATCTGCATCGGATTGAAGAAGCCGAGAAAAGGGATCACCGCAAGCTGGGCAAAAAACACGATCTGTTCCATACCCAGGAAGAAGCGCCGGGCATGGTGTTCTGGCATCCAAAAGGCTGGCAGATCTGGCAGGTTATCGAACGGTATATTCGCGATGTGCAGAATGCCAATGGTTATCAGGAAATCAGTACGCCGCTGCTGGTGGATATGTCCTTGTGGGAGAAATCCGGGCACGCGGACAAGTTCGGCGACGATATGTTTTCAGTCAATACCGACAACCGGCTCTATGCCATCAAACCCATGAATTGCCCCTGCCATGTGCAGGTATATAACCAGGGCCTGAAGAGTTACCGTGACCTGCCCCTGCGCCTGGCTGAATTCGGCTCCTGTCATCGTGACGAACCCTCGGGAACGTTGCTGGGCCTCATGCGCGTACGTGCATTTGTGCAGGATGATGCGCACATATTCTGTACCGAGGAACAGATCCAGGGCGAGGTCATCGACTTTATCGATGTCCTGACGGATGTCTATCGTGATTTCGGATTTGATGAAATCATCTTCAAATTGTCCACCCGACCCGAGGAAGGCAAGAGGGTCGGCTTGGATGCGGATTGGGACCGGTCCGAGAAGACCCTCGCGGATGCCCTGGATGCCAAGGGTATTTCCTATGAAGTGATGCCGGGTGAAGGCGCATTTTATGGGCCAAAGATTGAATTCTCCCTCAAGGACTGCCTGGGGCGGGTGTGGCAATGTGGCACCATGCAGGTCGATTTTTCCACGGCTGGCCGGTTGGATGCCCAATATGTAGCCGAAGACGGCAGCCGTCAGGCCCCCGTGATGCTGCATCGGGCGATGCTGGGATCTTTTGAGCGGTTTATCGGAATCCTGATCGAGAACTACGCCGGTGAGATGCCACCCTGGCTGGCGGCGGTACAGGCGGTGGTGCTGAACATCACCGACAACCAGTCCTCCTATTGCCAGGAAGTCTGTAACGCATTGAAAAACAAAGGATTTAGAGTTGAGGCTGACTTGAGGAACGAAAAGATCGGGTTCAAGATCCGTGAGCATACGATCCAGAAAGTGCCTTACCTGCTCGTCGTCGGTGACCGGGAACGGGAAAGCGGACAGGTTGCAGTCCGTGCTCGCGATGGCGCAGACCTCGGTGTGATGTCCGTTGATGACTTTTCATCATTATTGGCAATTGAGGTAGAAAAAAAGGGACGCAGGGCCTGATTTTGCTATAATCCGCGTCCTCATGCCCAAAGGAGCAATGGAATCAAGAAAGAGGCGTCTAAAAAGTCACGAATAAATGACCAGATCGAAGCACAGACGGTGCGGCTGATCGGTGCGGATGGGGAGCAGGTTGGGATTGTAACAATCTCACAGGCCTTACAAGCAGCAGAAGATGTAAAACTGGATCTGGTGGAAATTGCACCAGAGGCAGAGCCGGTAGTTTGCAAAATACTGGATTACGGCAAGCATGTATTCGAGGCAAAGAAGGGAAAAGCAGCGGCAAGGAAAAAACAACGCCGCATGCACGTCAAGGAGATGAAATTTCGACCAGGGACGGAAGAAGGAGATTATCAGGTAAAACTACGCAACCTGACACGTTTCCTGAATGATGGGGACAAAGCCAAAGTGACCTTGCGTTTTAGGGGTCGCGAAATGGTGCACCAGGAGCTCGGCATGAATCTCCTGAAGCGGATCGAAAATGATCTCGCTGAGATTGGCGCAGTTGAAATGTTTCCAAAAATGGAAGGCAGACAACTGACCATGGTGATCGCCCCACACAGCAAGAAAAAAGGTGGTGGCTTGCCAGAGGCAAACACCACCCCCGACAGCAATATGGCGTAGCCATGTTGCGAGAGGGTAAAGTCGTTACCTAACGACACCGGAGCGCCATCCTGAACCTAGTGAAGGGTCTATAGATTCTAATCAGATCCTTCGCCTGCGACTCAGGATGACAATAAGGTCACATAATGTAAACAGATTCTGCTGGTTCCTTCGCCCTTGGCTCAGGACAGGCAAGACAAGCAATGCGGAGTATCTAACGATGCCAAAAATGAAACCCAGTAGTGGTGCGGCCAAGCGGTTCAAAAAAACCGCCAAAGGTTATAAGCACCGCCAATCCTTCAGAAATCATATCCTGACGAAGAAGACCACCAAACGTAAGCGTCATCTGCGTAAGTTGAAAGATGTTGCACCAGCGGACATTCCACTTATCAAGCGTTTGCTTGGTCACTAGTTAACGACCCTCACACTGTTTCACTTCCGATGTGTCGGATCAGTGAAACAGCTGTCGGGGTCCGTGTTTGCGCGTCGCGCAAGCCGCGGACAGGAGAAGAAAAATGTCTAGAGTAAAACGGGGTGTCACAGCCCATCGTCGTCACAAAAAAGTCTTAAAACAGGCCAAGGGATACTATGGAGCGCGCAGCCGGGTCTTCAGGGTTGCCAAACAGGCTGTCACGAAAGCCGGCCAGTATGCCTACAGGGACAGGAAAGTTCGTAAACGAATGTTCCGTGGTTTGTGGATCCAGCGTATCAATGCTGCTGCGCGGGAACAGGGGATTTCCTACAGCCGTTTGATTAGTGGTCTCAAAAAACAGAACATCGAGATTGATCGTCGTGTTCTTGCCGATCTGGCCGTAAACGAAAAAGAAGCATTTGCGGCATTGGCGGAGAGAGCCAAAGAAGCAGCTGCCGCATAGTCATCCAGGATCTCGAAGGAACGCGGGTCGTCGCCTTGAGCCAAAGGCGAAGGATCTCGAGACCTGCGCAGAAATAACGAGATCCTTCGTTTACACTCAGGATGACCACGACCTCAGGATGATACTGAACTGAAGATGACGAGCAAACGAATCCATGTCTGATCTAGCCGCCATGCAGCGGACAGCACTGGATGCTGTTGCTGCCGCAACCGACGTCATGGCACTCGATACTGTTCGTGTGCGGTATCTTGGTAAGAAAGGCGAACTGACCGGGCTGTTAAAACGTCTCGGCAAACTGCCCGCCGAAGAGAGACCCGCAGCTGGCGCCGAAATCAATACCGTAAAAAGTGCCTTGCAACAGGCAATCTCGGAAAAGCGGGAAGCGCTTGAGCAGGCCGACCTGGAAGCCCGGTCGAATGTTGACGCCCTTGATGTGACCCTGCCTGGCAGGAATGCGGAAACCGGCGGACTACACCCGGTTACCATCGTGCTGCAAAGAATCGAACATTTCTTTCGCGGTGTTGGTTACGACGTGGTGGAAGGTCCTGAAATTGAAGATGATTATCACAACTTCGAGGCGTTGAACCTGCCTGAGCATCATCCCGCGAGGGCCATGCATGACACCTTTTATTTCAATCCCAATCTGTTGCTGAGAACACATACCTCACCGGTTCAGGTACGGGTGATGGAAACGCGTGAACCGCCGTTTCGAATCCTGTGTCCCGGCAGGGTCTATCGCGTGGATCAACCGGATCCTTCGCATCTGCCCATGTTTCATCAGGTGGAGGGATTACTGATTGACCATGAAAGCAGCTTTGCTGACCTTAAGGGAACCATCGTTGAATTCCTGCGCGTCTTTTTTGAAAAAGAGGATTTACAGGTTCGTTTCCGACCGACATATTTCCCCTTCACAGAACCGTCTGCAGAGGTCGATGTGCAGTGCGTACACTGTGATGGAAATGGTTGCCGTGTGTGCAGCAACACCGGTTGGATCGAAGTAATGGGTTCAGGCATGGTACATCCAAAAGTTTTGCAGTACTCGGGTATCGACCCTGAAAAATTTTCCGGCTTCGCCTTCGGTATGGGCTGCGACCGATTAGCCATGCTCCGCTACGGCGTCGATGACCTGCGCCATTACCTGGACAATGACTTGAGGTTCTTGAGGCAGTTCAGTTAGCCTTGCCCTGAGCAGGAATACAAATGAAATTCAGTGAGAACTGGCTTAGAGAGTTCGTCGATCCAAACCTGACCACCGAAGAACTGGCGGAACAGCTCACCATGGCTGGCCTGGAGGTGGAAGGGGTCTCTCCGGTGGCGGCAGAGTTCTCGGGTGTCGTCATCGGCGATATTCTTGAGGTCAGCCCCCATCCCGATGCAGATAAACTGGTTGTGTGTAAAGTCAGCAGCGGTAACGAAACACACCAGGTTGTCTGTGGTGCGCCTAATGCGCGCGCAGGCATCAAGGTTCCATTTGCCCTGGTCGGCGCCACACTCGATGACCGGAAACTCAAGAAAGCGAAACTTCGTGGTGTCGAATCCTTTGGCATGCTCTGCTCTGAGCGAGAGCTGGGTATCAGTGACAGTCACGAGGGATTGATGGAATTGCCCCTCGATGCGCCTGTTGGCGAAAATGTTCGGGAATATCTGCAGCTGGATGATTCCGTTTTTGATCTGGACCTTACGCCCAACAGAAGTGACTGTCTGGGCTTGACCGGTCTCGCCAGGGAAACCGGGCTGATTAATTCCCTGGATGTTCGCTATCCGGACATCTTACCGGTCAAACCCACTATCGATGATATTTTCCCGGTTGAGCTTGAAGCGGCAAGCGCATGCCCGCGATTTGTTGGCCGGGTGATCCGCAATGTTGATGTCAATGCACAGACACCCTTGTGGATGCAGGAAAAACTCCGCCGCTCGGATATCCGCAGCATT
This sequence comes from Pseudomonadota bacterium, assembly GCA_022571415.1. Classification (GTDB taxonomy): domain Bacteria; phylum Pseudomonadota; class Gammaproteobacteria; order Pseudomonadales; family Azotimanducaceae. The sequence continues at coordinate 3,677 of JACZXW010000069.1, read as the reverse complement.
GATCCTGTGGTCGATGTGACCAACTTCGTGATGCTGGAGCTGAACCATCCCATGCATGCCTATGACCTTGAGAAACTCAACGACAGGATCCTGGTACGGCAATCGGTTAAAGGTGAGAGGGTCATGCTGCTGGATGGATCAGAAGTGGAACTCGATGCTGACACGGTGCTGATCACCGACGGCTCCGGGCCCATCGGACTGGGCGGCGTGATGGGCGGCCTGTCCACCGCGGTGACGAAGGAGAGCAAGCATATTTTCCTTGAGTGCGCTTTTTTCAGTCCTACATCGGTTGCAGGACGCGCCCGGTCTTATGCCATGAACACTGAAGCGGCGCACCGCTTTGAACGTGGCGTGGACTGGCAGGGCCAGACGAATGCCATGGAGCGGGCAACCGCGCTGCTCATCGAAATCGCCGGCGGGCAGGCCGGTCCGGTCGTGGATACGGTACTCGATGACCAGCTGCCGGGCAGTCACCAGGTCATGCTGCGCCAGGATCGCATCAAGCGCTTGCTCGGCATTGAAATCCCCGATGCTGATGTCGATAACATGCTGTCGCGACTTGGCTTTACCCACGCCCCCGAGGAATTTGACGGCCAGAAAGGCTGGCTGGTCACAGCCCCCTCACATCGCTTCGATATTGAGATTGAAGCGGACCTGATTGAAGAAATCAGCCGCGTATACGGATATAACAATCTGCCGGTGCGGACCCCCGTCAGCAGCCTCTCCATGGCGGCAATCCCTGAAGGCGAACTGACCCTGGCGCGAATCCGCGACCAGCTGGTGGCGCGAGGTTACCAGGAGGCGATCACCTACAGTTTTGTCGATCCAGCGCTCCAGGCGGAACTCGACCCTGAATCCGAGCCGGTGAGCCTCGCCAATCCACTGTCCGCAGACATGTCAGTGATGCGCACAACCTTGTGGACGGGTTTGCTTAAGTCATTGATTTATAACCTGAATCGCCAACAGGACAGGATTCGGCTGTTCGAGACCGGGCTGCGTTTTCACCAGCAGCCGAATCAACCCACACTGGAACTCGAGAACATCACCCAGGAGAAGATGCTCGCTGGCGTCGTTTGTGGTGACCGGTTCGCGGAGAACTGGGCAGACAAGTCTCAAGCCATTGATTTTTATGATATTAAAGGTGACCTGGAAAGTATTTTTACGCTCACCGGGGACCCTGAAAGCTTCGAATTTGCGCCTTCCCGGCATAGTGCACTGCAAAAAGGACAGAGCGCTGAAATCCTGCGAGACGGCCGCATTGTGGGATCTCTGGGCCTGCTGGATCCTCGAATTCAGAAAAAACTGGATATTCGGCCCCAGGTATTCCTTTTTGAACTAAAGATGAGCGAACTTATCGCCAAACCTATCTCGGCGTCACTGGCATTGTCCCGATATCCCGAGGTCCGGCGGGATATCGCCGTGATCGTCGATCAGGCGGTAACCGCGGCGAATATCAGAGTTTGCGTCGAATCCGCCGCAGATGACACCTTGCAGAACCTAAAGTTGTTTGACGTATATCAGGGCAAAGGCATTGATACAAATAGAAAAAGTCTTGCTTTGGGCTTGACCTTCCAGCATCCTTCCCGCACTCTTACGGATGAGGAAATAAACAATTCGATGGACAAAATTGTCGCTTCTCTCGAGGCGGAATTGGGAGCCAGCTTAAGGAATTGAAACATGAGCGCGTTAACCAAAGCGGAAATGGCCGAAAAGCTGTTTGAAGAGCTGGGTTTAAATAAGCGGGAAGCCAAAGAAGTTGTAGAACTCTTTTTTGAGGAAGTACGTGCCTCACTGGAGGGTAACGAACAGGTTAAGTTGTCAGGCTTCGGTAATTTTGACCTTCGGGACAAGAGCCAGAGACCTGGTCGTAATCCCAAAACCGGTGAAGAAATTCCTATTACTGCCAGGCGCGTTGTCACTTTTCGTCCAGGCCAGAAATTAAAGGCGAGAGTAGAAGCATATGCTGGATCCAGATCATAACGCTGAACTGCCTCCGATCCCGGGGAAGCGATATTTCACCATTGGTGAAGTAAGCGGGCTATGTGCCGTCAAACCGCATGTGTTGCGCTACTGGGAACAGGAGTTTCCGCAGCTCAAACCTGTTAAACGCCGCGGTAATCGGCGCTACTATCAGAGACAGGACGTCCTCATGATCCGCCAGATCCGCTCCTTGCTATATGACCAGGGATTCACCATTGGCGGTGCCAGGCAAAGACTGTCAGGCGATGACCAGAAAGAAGATAACACCCAGTACAAACAACTCATTCACCAGATGATCGTTGAACTGGAAGACGTGCTGGAAGTTCTCAAGTCTTAAAACCAATTCGTCATCCCGGACGCAGCGAAGCGGAGATCCGGGATCCACCACTGCGATCCTGTAGATTCCGAATCGTCTAGCGCGACCTGATTTACCGCTGCTTGCATAGGAATGACGAAGTTGTGTTTGCTGCGCAAGCCATAACGGGTACAAAATCCTGCACATGAACATCTTCATCACCGGCGCATCCGGATTCATCGGCCAGCACCTTTGCCGGCATCTCGTCTCACTCGGTCACTCTGTCACGGCCCTGCACCGCAGTACAACCGTCTCGGACAACACTCCGTTGCCCGAGTCCGAATCCACCAACCCGAATCAGGCAAGCAGCAGCATCACACTCCCCGACATATCGGACATCACGGCATTCCACCTGAAGGAAATTGATGTCGTCATCCACCTCGCAGGTATCGCCCATCGTCCTGGCGCAGCAAAGTCCGAATATCATCGGGTCAATGTGGAGGGAACCCAGACCCTGCTTGAGGCATGTATTGAAGCGGGCGTGAAGAGACTCATTTACCTGAGTTCAATCAAGGCAATCGCAGAACGCTCGACCTTGCCCCTGAAAACAAGTATTGCTCCAGCCCCGGAAGATGACTACGGAATATCCAGGCTGGCCGCGGAGAGATTGCTGGTCACCTCCACGAAACTCGAAATCGCGATTGTCCGGGTACCCCTGGTGTATGGCAAAGGAGTGAAAGGAAATTTTAGAAGTCTGGTGAAGCTGGTAGCGTCCGGTGTGCCCTTGCCCTTCCTCTCCATCCAGAACAAGCGAAGTTATCTTGGCATCGGCAACCTGTGTGATTTTCTGGCCTGTTGCGTGGCCCTGGAAAAACTTCCGACACATATTTTTCATCTCTCCGATGGTGCATCGGTTTCACTAGCCGGTCTGGTCAGGAGTCTATATGACGTCATGGGGAAAAAATCCAGATCCTTCTGGGTACCCCAAACTATCGTCGTGCTTCTCGGTTCGATACTGCTGGGCCGACGCAGGGCGTTAAAATTATTCGGCGATCTTGAACTCGATGTCCTGGCAACGACCAAACACACAGGCTGGGTGCCTCCCTACTCTCTGCATCAGGGTCTCGCGGAGATGTTTAGTCAATCCCCCACGGCTGACGGCCGCGAGTGATGACTTTGCGTGTATAGCCTGCTGAATTCAGTTAGAATTCGCGCCTTTCGGGGCGTGGCGCAGTCTGGTAGCGCACCACACTGGGGGTGTGGTGGTCGTAGGTTCAAATCCTGCCGTCCCGACCATTAGTTAGTCTGGAGGTGAGGTGGTCGTAGCACTGCGCGTGGCGGTACAAATCCTGCCGTCCCGACCATTAGTTAGTCTGGAGGTGAGGTGGTCGTAGCACTGCGC
>JACZXW010000068.1 GCA_022571415.1 Pseudomonadota bacterium | reverse complement strand
AATGGCTTCAGCATGTGGACAGTTAAAAAGATAAGCAGCAACCTCAAAGTAACAAAGCATTCTAAAGGCCTCGGCAACGGTTTCGCCGCTACGCAGACCTCTCCCCGGCTGCTCATTGAGCGTCCAGGACACCATGACGGGTTTGCCAAGGCCATGCGCACAAGCCTGGCTTACAGCATGAACAGCTTCAGTTCCGCTGGACATGGTTTCACACAAAAACAAGTCCACATTGTCCCGCAACGCTATCACCATGGCTTTGTAAACCGGCAGGGATTCAGAATCTCCCGGTACAAGATCCGGCCTGTAGCTTTCGGACAGCGGCGGCAGCGAACCCGCGACGCGAACAGATTTACCGCTTTCCCTTACGGCACGTCGAGCCAGTTCACCTGCCAGGTGCGTAAGCTCAGTGTAGCGATCCGCCAGATTCTCCTTTCCGAGATAACTCGGCACAGTGGAATAACTATTGGTGGTGATAATCCGTGCACCCGCGGCGATATAGTCCTGATGTAGTTGAACAACCATGTCGGGGGCATCCAGCAACGCCTTGGCAGACCAGAGACCGGTGGCAGAACCACCACCACGGCGGGAAAGTTCGCCCCCCATTGCACCGTCCAGAACGGTAATCACTCTAATATCCCCCTTATAAAGTCAAAGAACTATCCCTTTGTCCTTATAGTCATTAATCGTGGCTGAATCCAGCCCCAATTCTTTGAGCACATCTGTCGTATTCTGTCCGTGGGCAGGAGCATGTGAACCCGCCGTGAGCCTTTGGCCGCCAAATTTCGCCGGTGACCGCACAATTCTCATCGAACCCAATGCGGGGTGTTCTCGCACCTCTATCGTGCCGTTAGCCTCAATCTGAGGCTGGTCCAGTACATCTTCATATCCATGGCATTTTGCTGCGGGTACGTCATTTTCCTTCAGCCTGGCCAGGACATCATCCGTTGAAAACTGCATAAAAACCCCGGCAAGTTCCTCCTGAAAAGCTTCCAGGTTTAGCAGAAGTTTTTCCAGCGAATTGAATCGCGGATCGTTCAGCAGATCCTCCCTGCCAACTGCACGCAACACTCCTTCTCTCTGCTTGTCTGTTGCCGCACTTAATGTTATCGCACCATCAATGGTCGCCGAAAGGTTATAAATCAGGTCGGCAAGGTGCGGCTGCACCTCCACATCATCATCCAGCAACGTGTTGTTCATGAATCCGTCAGGAAAGATGAAGAACAAGCCCGCATCCAGCATCGACAGGTCGATATGCTGCCCTTCACCCGTCTTCTCGCGGGCGAGGAGCGCCGCCGTAATCGCCTGAATGGCCGTATACGCGGTAATCTTGTCACATATCAGGTTACGCACAAATGTCGGTGTTCCTGTTCCCTGGGAGGCAGTAATGCCTGAGTGTGCCTGGATAATCGGATCATAGGCGGGCGCATTCGTCAGTGGTCCATCCTTACCAAAACCCGATATGGCAATATAGACGAGGCCAGGATTGAGCTTTCGCAGTTTTTCACTGCCGAGGTTGAGATTATCCATCACGCCCGGCCTGAAATTATGGATGACAACATCGGCACCCTCGACGAGCGCATAGACCAGTGCCTGCCCTGATGCCTCCTTGAGATCGATGCAGACGGATTCCTTGCCCCTGTTACAGTTGGCAAACAATGCGGAAGTCCCTCCCTTTGAGGTTCCGATGTAACGCATGGGATCACCCATCTCCACAGGTTCCACTTTAATCACCCTGGCCCCTTGCTCCGCCATCATCATGGTGGCAAAGGCGGCGGTTATCATGGTAGAAAATTCAATTACCTTCACATTTTCAAGCGGCTTCACCTGATTTCCTCAAAGTTTCATCGACGTTGACTGCCCACGCATGCACTGGTCCAACAATTTCTATGGCATTTCATCGCCATAGATAATGCACTACTTATCCGGTACATTACACGCCATGCCGACCCAGAAGTACCTTTCGACACTGGCGCTCGTCTGCTTCACTTTACTAGGATGTGAATTTGGCGTCGATTCCGAGACCAGCATCTCGCCAAATTACCATCTGCTTTCCACCTGTGACAGGCCCGACAATGCGACTATTGCGCACATCGTAGCGGAAAGTCTATGCGGCACGATTTCAGTATTTGAAGACAGATCAGCCATGACCGGCAGAAAGATCGACCTCAATATCATGCTCATGCCGGCAGTTTCAATCGCCAAAGCGGATCCAATCTTCTTCCTCGCAGGTGGGCCCGGACAATCTGCTGTTGATGCCGGTCCTTTTCTATTTTACCAGCTTAATAAACTGAGAAACGAACGAGACATCGTGCTGGTTGATCAAAGAGGCACTGGCAAATCGAACTCGCTTGCCTGTGAACTGGAGGTTTCTGCTTTCGAACAGGTTAATATCTCAGTTGACACCGCCATTGCGATGCAGATAGAAAATCTGAAAAAGTGTCTCACTGAGTACGATGCCAATCCAGCGCTATATACCACACCAATCGCCATGGATGATCTTAACGAGGTCAGGGAAGTTCTTGGTTATGGCAAAATAAACCTGCTGGGTATTTCTTACGGCACCCGCGCGGCTTTAGTCTACATCCGCCGACACGAAGATACCGTGCGCAGTGCGGTTCTTGATGCGGTCGTGCCAACGAGTATGGTGATTCCAAGGAATGTGGCAGTCGATGCGCAAGCTGCCTTCGACAGGCTATTGGCGGACTGCATGAAACAACCAGGCTGCAACGAAGCATATCCGCAACTTGGGCTCCATTTCAAAAGCCTCATCAGGAGACTCGAACAAGCACCTGAAGAGATTACTCTACATCACCCTCGTACCGGCAAAAAGGTAACGGGACCTCTTGACCAACGTCTTGTCAGCAGGCTGATCCACGCAGTCCTGTATGATCGAACACTTTCGCAACTCCTTCCCCTGGCTATCGAAGAAGCTTTCCTGGGTAACTACCAGCCCTTGTCAACACTTGCATACACAATCACCGGAGAAGACAGTGTATTCAGTACCGGAATGATGGCTTCGGTGTTATGTGCAGAGGATATGAAACTGGTCGACGCTGCCAGTAACACCGAGGATTTCGATAACACGATTTATGCAGCGCTGGCACCAATCTGCGAATTCTGGCCGGCAGGGTCAGTTCCTGAAGATTACTTCGAGCCCGTGGTGTCGGACATTCCCGTCCTGTTGATGTCCGGTAAACTTGACCCGATCACGCCACCAAAGTATGGATGGGAGGCGTCGCTTACATTGAAAAATTCAGAGCATGTCGTTATCCCGGGTGTCGGTCATGGCTCGATCATCGCCGGTTGCATGCCGGATGTCGTCAACGATTTTTTCAACGACCCGAATCCGCGCAAAGTCAGGGCCGGCTGTAGTGTAGATCTTCAAAGGCTGCCCTTTTTCAGCAGTTTGGCAGGCCCCCTGGACCCTAATAAAGAAACGGCGGCGGACGGGCGAAGTGATTGAAGTAAAGTCTCTGAGCAAGGCATTCGGTGATATCAGGGCCATTAACGACATAACCTTTACCGCTGGCAACGGTAGGGTAACCGGACTCCTCGGCCCCAATGGCGCCGGTAAATCAACGACCCTACGGATTCTCTACGGCCTGCTCGTCCAGGACACCGGCACGGCGCTGATCGATAACATCGATATTAAATCCGATCGGCTACGCGCCCAGCAGAGGATTGGTGTGTTACCCGACAGTCATGGCCTGTACGTCAGATTAACGGCGCGGGAGCACATTCACTATTTCGGCCGGATGCACAATGTCGATGAAAACAAGCTGGAATCCCGAACCAATGAGCTCATTAAAATTCTGAACATGGAAGCCATCGCGGACCGGCAGGTTGAAGGCTTCTCCCAGGGGGAGCGGATGAAGGTTTGCCTGGCGCGCTCCCTGATTCACGACCCTGCGAATGTTCTGCTCGATGAACCGACAAACGGGCTTGACGTAATGACCACCCGCACCGTTCGTGAAATTATTTCAGAACTCAAGAGCCGGAATATAGCTGTCTTGTTTTCGAGTCACCTGATGCACGAGGTGTCTAGACTATGTGACCACATCATCATCGTCTCTGAAGGTTCAATTGTCGCCAGTGGTACCACCGATGAAATTCGGGCTGCCGCAGGGGAAGATAATCTTGAGGAAGCGTTTGTCAAACTGGTTGAGAGGGTAGTCGCCTAATGCATCCGGTTCGCATCGTGCTTGGCAAAGAAGTTCTCGACGCCGTTCGCGATAAACGTGCGTTGCTGACCGCTTTTTTGTTTCCACTCCTGTCTCCTCTACTGGTTTATTTCATGATGACCGCCATCATTGAGCTGAAGACAGACGCGGAAAATATGACAATCCCCATCATGGGGGCCGAACACGCCCCGGCACTCATCCAATGGCTCAGCGAACAGGATGTTCACATCGAAGATTTCCAGGGTGACCCGAAACAGGCGGTCAAGGACAAGGTAATGGAGCTGGTGGTCATCATCCCAAACAATTACCAGCAAAGGTTCAGACAACTGAAAACCGTTGCCATTGAGGTGGTCAGTGACGGTTCCCGCACAGATTCAAGACCCAAGGTAAGGAGAGTCAATGATTTGCTTCGCCGCTACAACCGGAAGATCGGGGCGTTACGATTAATTGTTCGCGGCGTTTCCCCTGATGTTATCCGGGTCATCGTTGCGCAAAATATTGATGTCGCCAGCAAAGCACAGCGTGCGGCAACCGCCATGAACTTCATTCCCATGTATATCGTCCTGGCTACCTTCATCGCCGGGATGGGGATTGCTGTAGACAGCACCGCCGGGGAACGGGAAAGAAAGACTCTGGAGCCCTTAATCATCAATCCGGTGGAACGTTACCAGATCGTCATGGGGAAGTGGTTGGCAGCAACATTGTTTTCTGCGCTAGGTATGGCGATAACCCTGGTGTTATGTATCGCCGCCATGGGTCAGGTTCCACTGGAGGAACTCGGGCTGCAGTTTCATATCAATACCCGACAAATTCTGTTGATGCTGGTAGCGGCACTGCCTCTGGCATTCCTGGCTAGCAGCATGCAACTCTTGCTCGGCATTTTTGCCAAGTCCTTTAAGGACGCCCAGTCCTATATCGGCTTGCTGGTTCTCCTGCCGATGGCTCCCTCCATGTACATGCTGTTTAAGCCCTTCGCCACCCAGGAGTGGATGTTCACCATTCCCATGCTGGGGCAGCATCTGTTGCTGGTGGATCTGCTGGGGGCCAAAGATGTGCCGCTGATAGGCTACTTTTATTCCACCATATCCTGCCTGGTGTTCAGCATGGCCCTGGTACTGGTCACCGCCAGATTGTTTCAGCGGGAGTCAATTCTTTCTAACTAGGGAAGGTCTGATTAAGGTCCAATCTCTATGCAGCGGCAACGCGTCACATATTTCCTTGCTACATACTTTACACTCGATATGCTTAACCATCTCCCGATAAACTGTTATCCGCCATGACCGAATACTCAGCTCTCCCGGACACACTCTCTGCTCCAAAGCCTGCAACCGCTACGACGAGGGCAGTCCAGCAATCTTTCAAAGACAAACTCGACTTTTCCAACCGCCAGAGCTTCGAGGATGCAAAACGCGGTTTTATCGCTACTATCGATCCAATTACCATTGCACATGATCGAAGTGATCGGGCAGCATTTGATTTATCGCAAATGCATTTCCTAAAAGATGAAGCGCCGGATACCGTAAACCCCTCTTTGTGGCGTCAGGCACAGCTGAATGCAGGACACCATGGACTTTACGAGGTTGTAGACGGTATTTACCAGATTCGTTCATTCGACATCGCGAATATGACACTGGTACGGGGCAATACTGGCTGGATCATTATTGATCCTCTCACTTCTTCCGAGACATCGCGGGCAGGATTGAAACTGGCAAATGAGCAGTTGGGAGAACGCCCTGTTGTTGCTGTCATTCACACCCACAGTCACGCGGACCACTTCGCCGGGGTTCTGGGAGTCATCACCGCCGAACAGGCAAAGTCAGGTGAAATCACCGTTATCGCCCCCATCGATTACGTCAATGAAGCGTTATCAGAAAATTTACTGGCAGGGAACGTGATGAACCGGCGTGCGACCTACATGTACGGCAACCTGCTAAAGCCTTCTGCAACCGGATTTGTGACCACGGGTCTTGGTGCGGCACTGTCCATGGGAACGACTGGATTTATCATCCCTAACGACATCATCACGGTGACTGGAGAAACTCGAAACATCGATGGTATAGAGATCGAATTCCAGATGACCATGGGAACGGAGGCGCCGGCAGAAATGGTGTTCTATTTCCCGCAGTTCAAAGCACTATGCATGTCCGAAATAACCTCCCATCACCTGCACAACATTTACACTCCTCGCGGCGCCCAGGTACGTGACGCACTTGCATGGGCAGCTCAGATTAACGAGTCTATAGATCTGTTCGGCGACAGGCTGGAGGTCCAGTTCGCGTGCCATCACTGGCCTACCTGGGGACAGGACGCGGTGATCGATTATCTGAAAAAGCAACGCGACCTGTACAAATTCATCCATGACCAGACATTGCGCCTCGCCAATCACGGCTATACGAAAGAAGAGATCGCAGAGCAACTCACCTTGCCAGATTCGTTAGGAAAAGAGTTCTATAACCGGGACTATTATGGAACCGTGCATCACAACGCCCGTGCCGTCTATGTTAAGTATCTCGGTTACTTTGATGGTAACCCAGCGCATTTGTACCCCCTGCCGCCAGTTGAAGTAGCGAACCACTATCTCGATTTTATGGGCGGCGCCGATGCTGTGGTCGCAAAAGCAAAGGATTCATTTGCCCGCGGAGACTATCGCTGGGTAGCGGAAGTTTTAAATCATGTGGTGATGGCGGAACCGGAACACCTTGAAGGCAGGGCGCTACTGGCAGATACCCTGGAACAATTGGGCTACCAGTCGGAATCCGGACCCTGGCGAAACTTCTATCTCTGCGGCGCACTGGAACTACGTGAAGGCTTGCCTGCGGGATCGTCTACTTTTGCTGCCAGCGAAGGCATGGTCAGAGCCATTCCACTGTTCAACCTGTTTCAGACCATGTCGGTTCGTTTGAACAGCGACAAGGCCGAAGGAATTCACCTGCATATCAACATTGAGTTCACCGATAGCGAGGCAACACTGCTGACAATCGAAAACTCAGTACTACATGCGTTCGCTGGACGACAACATGAATCTCCAACTGCAACAATGAAAATCAGCGAAATGGATTACAAGCGTTTGATGATGGGTCTCACCGACGCTGCACAACTGATTGAAAGTGGCGCGCTCAAAATCGACGGTGATGTAACAGCACTCGCGCAACTGGCAGGATTGTTCGATCAGTTTGAACGGAGATTCCCCATTGTTACGCCCCGAAAACCGTGGAACTAGATTGCGCACTAGTCAACGCCAACATTGTGAACCTGACAAGCAGGTTTTAAACGTGACTGTCCTGCACACTTTTGTCAGACTTTTTATTAAACTTCTATTCAGATCGGGTTAACTAAAAATGAGTGACTTTAACCAGCCATTATCAGGAAACGAGATGCCCCGGTTCAGCGGCATCGCAACGATGTTCCGCCTGCCAACGGCAGAATCTTCAGAAGGTGTCGATGTAGGTATCATTGGGGTTCCTCTCGATATCGGCACCAGCAATCGCACTGGAACCCGATACGGTCCACGGCAAATTCGATCTGAATCGGTTTTGATTCGCCCCTATGGTATGGCGACGGGTGCGGCGCCCTTCGATTCTTTCCAGGTCGCAGATCTTGGTGATGTTGCCATTAATCCATACAATCTCGCCGCCTCAATCGCGCTGATCGAAAATCACTACAGGGACCTGCTGACCCAACCCCTGAAACCAATATCCCTCGGCGGGGATCACACGATTACCTTACCCATTTTACGCGCCATCGCGAAAAAGCACGGTACCGTCGCGCTGATCCATGTCGACGCCCATGCCGATGTCAATGACACCATGTTCGGCGAGAAGATTACTCACGGCACAATATTTCGCCGGGCGATAGAAGAAGGGCTTGTTGAACCCGGAAAGATGTTCCAGATAGGTTTACGGGCAACGGGATACGCCGCTGACGATTTCGATTGGGCAAGAGACAAAGGCGTCACGGTGGTGACAGCTGAAGAATGCTGGTACAAGTCACTTGCACCCTTGATGGACTCAATACGTTCGAACATCGGCGCAGAGCAGCCAACTTATCTTAGCTTCGATATCGACGGCCTGGACCCGTCTGTTGCACCCGGTACCGGGACACCAGAACCTGCCGGGCTAATGACATCACAGGGACTGGAAATCATTCGAGGCTGTTTCGGCTTGAATCTCGTCGGGGCTGACCTGGTTGAAGTGTCGCCCCCTTACGACACCACCGGCAATACCGCGCTGATGGCTGCAAATCTGGTTTTTGAAATGCTCTGTTCCCTGCCCGGATGTCTCCGGCGTTAGCGCCTCCCAGTGACGAGTCCCGGTAAGGCACCGGGCTTCTGGCGAGGCTGGGCACCGGTCATTAACAGCATGATGAATAGCTAGCAACCACCCTTCGACTCAAGGGCTAATATAGCCGTGCGAAAAATTGACGACGGGGTATCTCGTTAATCCTTTAAGGCGATCATCCTCGAGGTAAACGTAGGAACTTTCATGTGTCGGAATAATCGGCACATCTTCAAACAACACCTGTTGCATTTGCCCGAACGCATCCATGCGTTTTACAGGATCCGCCGTGGAATGTGTTAGCGCCATCAGTCTATCGTAATCCGGATTACTATATCCGCCATTGTTGAAGGTCCCGTTAGAAACGAAGATACCGGCAAAAAATACGGGATCCTGGAGCGCGCCGCCACAGAATCCAGCCCTGGCGATGTCAAAACTGCCCGCGTTCATCTTGGCAATGGCTTGCTTGAATGTCTGTTTATCCACCTTGATATCAAGTCCTAAGGCAGATCCTAACTGAGCCTGGATAAACTCTGCTTCAATCTGCCTGGTTTCGTTTGCCAACAGCACGATGGGTGGAATTTCCTCCACTCCCATTTCCAGTTTCGCCTGCACGAGTAACGCCCGGGCCCGTTCAATATTGAACTCAATTATCGGCGCCGGATATTCTTTCTGGAAGCTATCATTGACCCCCTTGATTCGTCGCGTAAATACACTATCTATTTTCCTGGTGCCAGGTAAACCAACAATAGTATTCACATAACTATCTCGATCGAACGCCAGACGAATAGCCTGGCGAAGCTTCAGGTTAGAAGTGGTCTTCCCTGGCTGCATGTTCATGATCAGCCACGCCAGGCAGTTCGTCGGCGCTCTTTTTATCCTGAAACCTGCATCGGCTGCATCATCGAGTATTTCTTCATTCAGTCTCAGCAGCGCAAGTTCATTACTTCTGTACACATTGAGCAGGGACCTGACATCTGACGTGATGTAACCGACATCCACTGCATCGAGTCTGATACTCCTGTCATTCCAGTAGTGATGATTGCGAATCAGTTTGAGCGAGGCGCTGTGCACCCAGGTATCCAGCTGGAAAGGACCATTGGACATCAGATGTTCCGCATCCGCACCAAAGCGTCCCTGTTGGGCTTCCACAAAACTCTGGCGCAGCGGAAAATAGGCAGTGCCAGTCAAGATGGTGAGCAGGTACGGGACAGGCCTGCTGAGTTTCACCCTGAGAGTATGATCATCAATAGCTTCCACGCCCAGCGATGTAACCGGTTTTATCCCTGCAAGAATTGCCTCGGCATTGTCCAGCACATAGGCGAAAAACGTGGATCCGGAAGCCGCTGTTTTAGGATCAACCAGCCTGCGCCATGAATAGACAAAATCCCCGGCAACAATGGGTGTACCGTCGCTCCAGCGTGCATTCTTGCGCAGCCAGAAGATCGCTTCCCGCTCACCCAACTGCCACTTCCGGGCGACTGCCGGTACAATCTCTCCCTTTCGTCCGATTCTTACCAGACCTTCATTGATCATACCGAGAATAAAACCACTGGTCGTATCTTCCGAGAGCGTGCTGTCCAGGTTGGGAGGCTCAGTCTGCAGGCTGATAGTGATGCCGTTATTTTCGACATCCACACCAAGCGCCATGGCCGGTATCGCCAGGCAGCCAAGGAAAAATACAAAAATCCACTGAACCACTTTATTGTTGAAAGTACCGTCCATCCGGATCAGCTTATACCTGAATAATTTTGAAGAATGTATCATACCTGTATCGACAAGGAGCTCTCCTCGTCATGCAGATTCGACCAACTATCGGGTTTTCAATATATCATTTTAATATCGTCCGAGGTTGAGCTCCACTGGTAAATTTGGGGCTGAACAATCGTGATATCACTTTGTCTCCCGCTGGCAAAACGCTTCTAATCACCATCATGTTCCCGAAAAACCTGTCCGCTGCAATTGCTTCTAACGCTGTGCACCTGCTTTACTTCGTTCCTGACATGAATGATATTACAACAAAGCTAGGGAGACTCAGATGAAGTACGGACTGTTTGGTATCAATCAAGGGTTTTGTTCGACGCCGCAGACGATCAAGTCTGTATCAATGGCTGCAGAGAGTGCAGGCTTCGAATCTTTATGGACGGCTGAACATGTGGTCCTGCCGGATCCACAAGCGCCTCCCTCTCCAGCACCGCCGCTGACACCCATGCTGCATCCTTCTACAGCACTGTCTTTCATCGCCGGATTTACATCAACTATCAGGCTGGGAACCGGTATCACATTATTGGCGCAACGCAATGCCCTAGTCCTGGCCAAAGAGATGGCGAGTCTGGACCTGCTTTCCGGCGGACGTTTAATCCTGGGTATCGGCGCCGGATATCTCAAGGCCGAGTTTGATGCTCTGGGGGTAAGTTTCACAAAACGAGGTGCAAGGAGCGATGAATATATTGACGCAATGCGTGAGCTCTGGACATCTGACCATCCGGAATTTTCCGGCCAGTTCGTGAAGTTTTCAGCGATCCAGAGTCGGCCCCGACCTGTCCAAAGCGGGGGGCCGGAGATCGTCGTTGGCGGCACCAGCGATGCCGCCTTTCGTCGCGCGGTCACAAAAGCCAGCGGCTGGTACGGGTTCGCCCTGGATCATGACAATACGGCTGCCGCCCTTGAAGGATTGAAGCGGGCTGCAACTCGAAACAAGAGGCCGAGTGAACTGGGCGAACTGGAAATCAGTATCACGCCACCGGCACTGCTGACGACAGAATCCCTGATCAAATATGAAGGCCTGGGTGTTTCCAGACTGATCCTGCTGCAACGGGGTCGGACAGAAGCAGAATTACTGTCGTTTGTGGAACAAACCGCCAGCACATTTATTGACCCGGCACACCGATGACAACAGTAGGACTGATTAGCCCGGGTGCCATGGGCGCATCGGTCGGCGCTGCTGCCGCGCATACTGGCACAACGGTTGTCTGGGCTTCCACCGGACGGAGTCTCTCCACCAGGGAACGCGCACGTGAATCCGGGCTGCAAGATTGCGGGACCCTGCAAAATCTCGTAGCAACCTGTGAGATTATTCTCAGCGTGTGTCCACCTCACAATGCCCCAGATGTGGCAGACGAGGTCGCAGCGTTCGGATTCTCTGGAATCTATCTTGACGCAAACGCCATCGCCCCTGATGTGACTCGCGAGATTGGATCGACGATGACCAGACGGGGTGCCAGGTTCGTCGATGGCGGCATCATCGGCGGTCCGGCCTGGAAAGCCGAATCCGGCACTCAGCTTTACCTGTCGGGTAAGGACGCCTGGGTCATCGCTGACATTTTTGAGGATTCCAATTTGCATACATCCGTTATCTCCGAACATATCGGCGCCGCTTCAGCATTGAAAATGACCTTCGCCGCATATACCAAAGGCAGCACAGCCCTGCTGTCCGCTATTCTCGCAGTCGCAGAAAAAGAAGGTGTACGCGCGCATCTGGAAAGGCAATGGGGCGACGAATTCACCCGAATAACTCACCAGCGAGTAACCACCAACACCGCGAAGGCCTGGCGCTTCGAGGGAGAAATGCGGGAGATCGCAGCGACCTTCTCTGGCGCCGGTCTGCCAGGGGATTTTCATGAAGCCGCAGCGCAAATATTTGCCGATTTGTCGAAATTCAAAGACCGGGATGAAACACCCGGCATAGAAGAGGTAATAGCAGCGCTGTTAAAGCCGTCTTCTTAAACCAGCGGCCCTGTCCTCACGCCTGCGCAAGCTGAATCTACAACCGCCAGAGCTATGGATTTATGCCTGCACAGAAATGTAGATTTTAATATAATTCGGTGTCAACTTCAATGAACTCCCCTACGCCTCGTTTTTCAAGCGTAATATCAAATACAACTCTCTTCTCCGGATTATCAGTTTCGTAAATAAAGGCGGGCAAGCCCGATTCTTCCCACACATAACCCAAAGGAGCATTAACGGTAACCTTCAATGAGGTGTCTACGCCAGACTGCCTGTCAAAAACAAATTGAAAGACCTTTCCGGACGAAAGAGAAAAACTATTAGCCGCCGGTGTTTCATAACGAAGACTTAAACTTCTTTCTTCGCCCGCCTCTACATTAAACCAGGTTCCGAAAACATTTTTACCGAACTCCTCCGTTTTCCAAACATTATAGTTATTGAAAAATATTTCCGTTTCCTCAATTAGAGCCCAATCCTCATAATTTTTGTAATCGCCTAAAAACTCGTAATCCCTGAAAACTCTCTTTCTTGCATTATTGCCGTCTACAAATATAAGCTCGGAGCCGGGGCCGGTAAATACTTTGATGTAATTTTTGTTTGTGGCGCGGTACCAAGACTCTTCTTCCTGATCACCCTTATGAACCCTTTTAACCAAAACATCGCTAATCACTCCTCCTTCCGAGGAAATGTCTAACCACGCATCTATACTCTGCTTCACAAAAACATCGCTTTTACCGCCGGCGATATTAGCATTTACCACCGCAAGATATCCACCCCAAAAGCTGGAAGGCAAGCTGTAAACCGCGCCGTCCAGATTAAAATTGGAAAGAAAATGGCTAATTCGATCATCTTCAGAAAAAACAGAGATGTCTTTGTAATCAAAGTGAGTAGTTATTTTTTCGGTGAGGTCTCTCCTTTGATTTTCCGTAAGATTTTCTAACCTTTCCATAATAGTGGGAGTCATAACTTGCAAAATACGCTTAGGATAATCAATCCCCCTGTCCCTACTCGTTTCTATCTCTTTTTGAATCTCCCTCAAAAAATTATCTTCGTTTATAACAAGGTCAAAATCAGGAAGCTCAATCTCACCCACCGTTTCAAGAATGCTCTCCAAAACATTAATGTTTAGGGCAATCACACCATCAAATGTGACACCTTGCTCCTTGTAAATCTTGGATGACTCAAGAAAAAAAGATACGGCCCTGGCAGAAGCGGGAAAGTCAAAAAACCAATTAGAGTCCCGAGCTCCCCAGTCGGTGGTAATGTGCTGAAGTGGAGAGGGAGGTATAATCTCTATGTCCAACTGACCGTCGGGATCGTAAATGTACTTAACGTCCACCTCCACCAT
>JACZXW010000067.1 GCA_022571415.1 Pseudomonadota bacterium | reverse complement strand
ACCCCCAATAGTGATCAAACAATATCGCCAGCGGAATATAAACCACAATCATTCTAAGCAGTGACAATACCGTCGTCGGCAACGGTCGTCCGAGAGCGACGAACAACGAGCCGGATACCATGCCGATTCCAAGCAAACCAAAGGTCACAGGTACCAGCGCAAAATACCATCCGGCCGATTCAACAAGTTTCGTTTCATCATTGACAAGCGCCACCAGGTTATCTCCAAATGGTGCCAGCAGGATAAAACAGGCAAGACCCCAGGCGAGGCAAAATCTGTAGCAAACTTTAAGTGCTGCATAGATACGGTCAATTTTCCTCGCACCCCAGTTCTGTCCGACAAAAGGACCCACGCTTGATGACAGGGACATGAGAATCATCATCACCAGCATTTCGAACCGCGAAGTGATACCAAACCCGGCAACCACTTCCGGGCCATGGGAAGACAGCAACCGAATGACAATTGCCATGGATACAGGCCCAATCAGGCTGTTTAGCATCGATGGTAAACCGATATACAGAATAGCCCTGGTTGAAACAACAAAATCCATGAACATCCGGGACAGCGGTAAAATCAGTCTTTCCCCGAAAACAAGAATGCTGAACATACCGAGCGTACGAATCATACCTGACAGGATTGATGCCCAGGCAGCGCCAGTAAATCCCAGTTCCGGCAAGCCCAAAAGACCAAAGATTAGCAATGGCGCTATCACGATTTGTACCGCCGAGGCAGTGGTCATCACATAACCCGGTACCTTGGCGTTGCCGACAGCGCGCAACGCATTACTCGCTACCATCGGCAGGGTGAACAGTGGCAGACCAAAAATCCAGATGCTCATGTATTCAACCACCAGGGGAAGAATTTCCGGCTGCGCCCCCATCAAAGAAAATATCGGGGCAAGGTAAAGATAAGCCGCGACCATCAGGGCGAGTACAAGCATCATGGTTATCATCAACGCGTGAGTCGCGAACCTTTGCGCCCGATGCCTTTCCCCCGCGCCTTGCGCACGGGCGATCAATGAGGCCGCACCCGTGCCAATGCCCATCGAGATACTGGAAAGCGCCATGATCAATGGGAACGTAAAACTTATAGCCGCAAGCTCAGCGGCGCCCACAATGCCAATGTAAATAGCATCAATCATCGAGGCGAGAATCATGGAAGATATCCCCAGGAACATGGGAATGGTCATGCGTGTCAGATGTCCGCTGACACTACCTTTAGTCAGATCCTGGGAATAGGTTGCCATCGTCTAATGATTCCATCACTGGCAGAACTTTACCAATCTAGCGTCTGGTTATTGGTGGGAGTGTTATCATCCCATCAGTTTGCAAATCATCAATTTGGAAAGCAGGGAAATCTGATGTCTCTAGCACTGGGGGTTCATGTCGGACAGCAAAATATGTCCATGGGTGAAATGCGGAGCTTGTGGCGCAAGCTGGACGCCGCAAAAGTAGACTGGATTTCCACCTGGGACCATTTCTATGAAGCGCCGCCCGCAGGCGGCACAATCGATCATTTCGAAGCCATGACCACCCTTGGCGCACTGGCAGCAGATACTTCCCACGCCCGGTTGGGTTGCCTGGTGTTTTATGTGGGTTATCGGAATCCCGCCAGCATCGCCAAGGCAGCGGCAACCCTTGACCATATTTCCGGTGGGCGATTCGAACTCGGTCTCGGCGCAGGCTGGCATGAGCAGGAAGCGAAAGCCTATGGTTACGACTTTCCTGGCATCGGTGTCCGCCTCGACATGCTCGATGAGGCAGCCACTATTATTCGCGGACTTCTCACAAAGGAACGCACCACGTTCCATGGCAAGCACTACCAGGTTGAAAACGCCTCCAATGTGCCCGCACCTTTACAGGATCGTCTGCCTATATGGATAGGTGGTTTGGGTGAAAAGAAAACGCTGCGCCTGGTAGCAAAACACGCCGACGGCTGGAATGCTGCTTATACCAGTGCAGAACACTTCTCGCATTTAAGCAAGGTGTTGGATCAATGGTGTGAAAAAGAAGACAGGGATCCCGCAACCCTCAAACGGTCCATCAACCTCGCCTTTAACATGGGCACCACAGAAGCAGAAGTGACCAAGGAGCGCGAAAATCTGGCCGCAGCCTGGGGCCCGGTGGCTAAACGGATAGAAAGCGGCGCGTTATTGTGCACCCCCTCCCAGGCAGTTGATCGAATCAAAGAATATGAAGCCGCTGGCGCCGACATGGTCAATATCGCGTTAAGGGCACCGTGGCACCAGGAGGCATTGGACGCTTACATTGAAGAGGTGATGCCAGCGTTACGCTAACTGTGAGATCTTTCAGCTAGCCTCATCGCCGTCGTCCCTGTCAGGATAACTGCCCTAGCGTCCCAACACCGCCAGCATGTCATCCACATTGGTGAATTTCACACGGGGTCTGTTTGCTGCCTCACCTTTGGCTATTTCTGCCTGGTCGATCTTTTTCCAGTCCTCAAAGGTGACAAGATTAGGCTGCCTTTCCCGTAACAGCCTCTCCATCGCGGCAGGTGCTGATTCGGCAGGATTGAAATGCACACCGGTACCGATATCTTCCACCATGCAATTGACTGTTTCCTGGGCGCAGGTCTTGTTGGTACCAATCACACCCGTCGGACCGCGCTTGATCCATCCGGCGGTGTACAGCCCTGTAGCCTGTGTACCGTCAGCAGATCGCACGCGGCCTTTTTCATTATCGATGATTCCCCAACTCTCGTGGAACGGGACAGCCGGCAACGCTGCTCCCCGATAGCCAACGGAACGAAACACCAGACCGACGGGTATTTCTTCCTCGACTTCGGTCGCGCGCGCGCGCACAGAACCATCTTCAGCCCGATAAGCCTCATTTTTTACCAGCTTGATAGCAGTTACCTTGCCATCATGACCGATGATTTCAACAGGAGACACCAGGAATCGAATGGTTAACAAGCGGCGCTTTCCAGTCTGCACACGGGTTGAATAATCTGTGATGAAGGCAACATTCTTGTCGACATTTTTATCCGGATTGGCTTGGATACTTTTCAGGCTCGGGGCATCAAGTTTTGCTTCTTCGGGGGAAACCGTAACATCCGCATCAATGAGCTCTCCCATTTCCTTAATTTCAGGCGGTGTGAAAGCTGCCTGGGCCGGGCCTCTTCTACCCAGCAGGTAGACGTTCTTCACCTTGCTTAGCCTGAGCGCATCAAGTGCGTGATCTGCCATGTCAGTTTCAGCAAGTTCCTCATAGGTTTTACACAGAATACGCGCAACATCCATCGCCACATTGCCAATACCAACAATCGCTACACTTTCCTGGCTCAGATCAAAGTGCCTGTCCGTAAAGTCAGGGTGACCGTTGTACCAGGCGACAAATTCTGTCGCGGAATGGCTGCCGCTAAGTCCTTCTCCCGGAATGCCCAGGTCTCTGTCTACCGGCGCACCCGTCGTAAACACCACCTGGTGATAATGTTGCTCCAGGTCATCCATGGTGAAGTCTCTGCCATACTCAACATTCCCGTAAAAACGAAAATTCGGACTGGCCGCACTCTTGTCATATGCCCGAATCACAGACTTATCCTTCTGGTGATCCGGGGCAACCCCGGCCCGCACCAGGCCAAACGGGGTCGCAAGTCGGTCAAACATATCCATTTCTACAGACAGGTCTTTATGTTTCAGGAAGTTACTGACCGTATAAAATCCAGCGGGCCCTGAACCGATGATTGCAACCCGCAACGGGTTATCGCTGCCGCCAACTTCTGCCATAAAACCGCTCCGTCTCTTATTTGCCAGGGAGGTTAGCAGATTCAACAATTCAATTCTCACAGCGTCACCGGTTCTTAAACCCGCAGACAGCAATGGCAATACCTCACCACATAATTGACGGAAAAGAGTCTCGATCAACGTGCGCTAATGACGCATAATTCAAGTGGCACGTAAGAACCAGTTAAAAAAAGACCGCTCAGAGGCATCGATTTTGACTGACACCACAGTCACTGCAAGTATTACACTTTCCCCCAGTGAACAATGGTTGGTCCGGTTGGGTATCCGACCCGAAGACAAGTCTGTCACCATGTTGCTGTTCAGCAATATGTTCTTGTCCGGTATTGCAATCGGCATGATCCGCGTTTGTGCCTTCACACTTTTTCTAAAGTACTACGGTTCTGAACAACTGGCCCTCATCGCAATTTTACTAGCGATGATCGGTATGCCGCTAACTATCCTTATCGATAGATTAACCTCCGGCTTTACCACCAGGGCTCATATTTTCACGATTCTCAGCGTCATCATCGGCGGGTTGTTACTGTTTCGTAGTTTGCTTGGTCTGACCGACAGTCCGATTCTTGTTTTTACGCTTCCCCTGTTTTTCGAGCTGGTCTATATGCTATTCAGCCTGCAATTCATCTTCCTGCTAACCAGGCTACTGAACGTCAGACAGGCCAAGCGGCTATCTGGTATCGCGCGTTCAGGCGAGTTTTTAGCTGAAATGGTAGGCGGATTACTCATCATCATCCTGCTTAACTTTCTTGATGTAAAAGATCTACTGGTGATCGCCATGATCACAACGGGTCTGGTTTTTGCAGTCGTAAATCACACAACGACCCGATTCAAGTCAACGCTGTTGGTGACCAACGAAGAAATTGTTGAAGGCGAGATCACCGACAGTCGATTGTTCGGTATGTTAAAACTCCCATACGTCAAGCTCATCACCTGGTGTTACGGCGCTTACATGTTTGCTTATTTCTTTCTGGAAATCGCTTTTTACAGTTACGCGTCGATACAATTTCCTGACGAACGAGAACTAGCTGAATTCATCGCACAGTTCTTTGCTGTCACCGGATTTCTTACCATGTTGACCATGGTGCTGCTGTTTGCACCTTTCCTGCGAAAGTTCGGCATCATCGCTGGTGTCATCGCATTCCCATTGATCATTTTTGTCGGATCGAGCGCGGTCAGCATCATGGAATTCTCCGGCGTTGGTGTGGCGGCGATTTTTGCCGTGATGGTCGCCACCAACTGTGCCCGCTTTATCCTGCAGGCCGCGATCTGGAAACCTTCCGTCGCCATTTTGTTCCAGGTTCTGCCGGACCGGCAACGCACGGCAGGTGCCGCACTCATGGAAGGGGTTATCGACCCTGTGGCCGGTGGTTTGGCCGGGATCTGTCTCTTTCTCTTGATTAATATGCTGGGCTGGGAACCTAAACATTTCCTTGTTTTGCTGAGTATCCTGATGATTTTCTGGCTACTGATCTCTATTTTTATCCGACGCCAGTACCTGTCCAACCTGGTGGTTAGTATCCAGAAGCGAAAGCTTGGCGAATTGACAATTTCCGAGCTGGATAACGCGAGTCTGGACATTATCAAAGCAGGACTCACTAGCCCTTACCCTGCAGAGATATTCTACTGCCTGAACCTGTTGGAAAAAATTGAACATCCGGAAATCACCGAACTGTTAAAACAAGTCCTGCCCAACAGCAACAAAGAAGTGAGAATGGATGTGCTGAAGCGGATCGCAACCATGAAGATCAAACCACTCACCGCACACGTCTTGCAGCGTATCGAAAGCGAAACTGATCCTGCGGTTCGCAGTCAGGCACTGATCACCTATGCAGCCCTTGCGCCAGATAACACGGTAGAAAGACTCTCGACTTATCTCGAAAATCTGGATCCCGACCTCACCCACGGTGCGTTAGTCGGTCTTCTTACCCTGGATCCAAGCAATGACAAAGCCAATGACTTCCTGCTCAAGGTTGTTCGCTCTGGCTCGCCCCAGGACAGGTTGTTTGCATCGAAAGTCATGGCTGACATTGGCGATAAACACTTCTCGGGGTTTCTGGTGGAACTGCTGGAAGACCCGAAAAACGAGGTCGTTGAGCGTGCGATTTACGCTGCGGGACTTATGGGCGACAGCAGGCTTATCAATCTGCTGGTGGCAAAATTATCAAACCCTACACTGCTACCCGCTGCCAGCGCCGCATTGAAGCAATTCGGAGAAACAGCCCTCTACGACCTGGACCTGGGGTTTACCTCCCCCGAAGCAGGTCGTCAGGAGAAATTGCACATCATTGATATAGTTCGTGAAATAGGCGGGGTCAAGGCAACTGAAATATTACTTCGGCATATAGATATTGACCAACCTGAATTAAGACATCGTATCTTTCTAAGCCTGGCCAGTTTGCACTATCAGGCGGATCCTGATGACCAATATATCTTTGTGAACAAGCTGGATGAAGAAGTTCACAACATCACCTGGTTGCTCGCGGCCATGGAAGACCTGTTCGGCGAAGAACGATACCAACTGGTTCACAGCGCGCTCGGTCATGAGCTCGATGTAAAGCGAGATAGCATGTTGCTGCTTATCTCGTTTCTGTTCCCTTCGATTGTCATGCTGGATACGCGGGCCAATATCGATTCCAAGGTCGCGGAACTTCGTATCTTTGCGCTGGAAGTTCTGGATAACCTCCTCACGGGAGAAATCAAACAAATCGTTTTACCGATACTGGACGATCTGACGGTGTCGGAACGTTTAGCATTCCTTTCGGAAAAATTCCCACAGGAAATCATGTCCCCGGAAGAAAGATTCAACAACATCGTCGAATCTCATTTTGATAAAGCACTGTTTTGGACTCGCAATACGCTGCTGTACCAGATTGGCCAGGATCGTGAATCCAGGCTCATCGACAAGGTCAGAGGATCGCTTCAAGACAGGGAAGCAACCATTCGGGAAACCGGGCTGTGGGCACTGGCGCAATTGAAACCACCAGACCTCCAGCGGACACTGCAGGCCCATGCAGGTGATGATCAGAAAAACGTCAGCGATATGGTGCGTCAGTTGTTGGCGGGCCTTCCCGCACCGGAACCAACCTAGGAAACCTGAAAATCCAGAAGTTAGATGGATCGACAAGTGCTTTTTAGTAGCAGTCTGATTCCAAGCTGGCATAATAGAAAGTGTAAAACATTTTACCAGGAACAGCCGCAGGCGCTTAACAAAGAGCAGGTGATGGTGGTTACCCATGCTACTAACAATTGAGAAGGTTTTAATTCTCAAATCCGTCGATATTTTTTCCTCTGTACCAGAAGCGCAGCTGGTAGATCTCGCGACCATTGTAGAATCCGTTGAGTTCGACGCAGGCGATATCATTATGAACAAGGGTGATCTTGGTACCTCTATGTATATCGTCGTAGATGGCAAGGTCCGTATTTTTGAAGGCGACCAGGAGCTGGGCGTACTCGGTAACCGCGCGGTATTCGGCGATCTTGCCGCCCTGGATCCGGAACCAAGAGCCGCTTCAGTGCAGGCGATCGAAGACTGCACACTGCTTCGCCTTGAGGGCGAATCCCTGTATGAACTCATGGCAGGTAACAAGGAAGTGACCCGCGGCATTGTCCACGTGCTATGCGACTATGCCCGGCAGAACCTCACCCGGCCGAAATAACCGCAGGCACCATTAGGAATTGAAAATGCCTCGATTCGCGATTGTCGGCACTGTCATTCTCACCATATTTGTGATTCTCATCGCGGTTACGGCGCTGCTCCTTACGCTTATACTTGAAAACCCCGAGACCTACCGGGATCAAATTTCAACTGCCGTCAAGTCTTCGACTGGCTATGAACTGACGATTGGCGGTCAGCTTTCCTGGCGATATTGGCCACCGATCGCACTCGAAGTACGCGACATTGCCATCAAACTACCGGGTGATGACTCGCCGCTAGCCAGCCTTGACAAGGCATCCATTAACCTGAATTTACTACCGTTACTGACAGGCAGCCCGACGATTAATGTGCAAGGCCTGTCCCTGCATGGATTGATGCTGCGACCACGGATCGACAAGGAAGGGCACGCTAATTGGGCGCGGTCCGACGAAGCACCGGCAACCGCTGCCACAATCATGACGCCTGACACCTCAAGCGATACGTCATCTTCCCTTTTTACCCTGGAAATCGATGGTATCGATATCTCTGATGTAACCGTTGACTTCCTTGATGAGAGCACCGGCGAACATTATATCCTGGAGATCATCTCCCTCATGACAGGACCCGTTCAGTTCGGCAAACCGGTAACGCTGGAGATTGAGGCCCGGGCACGCGATGTTGTTAACCAGATTCGGACCATCACCTCGATCCAGGGCACTATCGTCTCTGATGAGAACCTGGACAGGCTGAGTTTCACGAATTTGAGTCTCTCGAACCAGCTCCACCTGCCTGGCATGAATCCGGTTGTTGCCACAATGACCCTCAACGGAGAACTGGATATCGAAAAAAACAACCTGCAGGTCCACCTCAGCGGTACGCTGGACGACAGCGCCATCACAGGTTCGTTAGAATTAAATTACATGACAGCTACAACACTGATATTCGATCTGACCATAGACGCCATCGACGTCAGTCACTATCTCGCATCTAGTGAACAGGTGAAAGCCCAGCCATCAACCTCCCCGGACACTCCTGATGACTCCACGATCAAATCCATTACGGCAACACAGAGCCGGGAGGACAGCCAGTTGATTCCAGCTGAACTTCTGTCAGCCTATGACCTGCAGGGGAGCCTAATCGTCCATAGGCTTGACTATGATACCTACTCCTTTTCGGACCTGGATCTCAAGCTTCGTAATAACGGCGGGAAATTCCATGCTAGCACTACCCTTAGCGGCTATGACGGCCATGCCAGCATCGAGGTTGATACCTTCTGGCGGGATGAGGTCAGGACCACTTTAAACATTCAACTCAAGCAAATGGACATGAGTAAACTCACTGAGTTTGAATGGATCACCGGCAGGGTCAATCTCGACTCCAAGCTTGCCTTCCAGGGGGTCATGATGAGCGATGCCATGGAGACACTGGACGGGACAACCCGGTTTATGATTAAAGACGGTACCCTGGACATCACCCCGGTGAAACAATTAGCCGCGACGATTGATTCACTACGCGGTAAACAATCGAGTATTAGCGAATGGCCAGACAAGATGTCATTCGAGCAACTCACAGGCTATCACGACATCCGCCAAGGTACCCGTGAAAACCAGCGCATCGATTTCACCCTCGAAAATATTCAGGCGACCGGCAAAGGCGGCTTTGACTACTTCTCCAATCATCTGCAGTACGACATAGCGATCAGGTTGAACGCAACTGAAGATAGCACCTACAAGGTCAGCCCGGCACTGGCCAACATCCGGTGGCCGCTGCATTGTGAGGGTGCAATGGATGCCTCTCCGGTTGATCTCTGCTTCCCGGACAGCAAGTCGATCGAAAAGCTGGTAAAAGACATCGCAAAACAGGAACTGAAACGAAAGGGACAAAAGGAACTGGACAAGCTGCTCGACAAACAAAGTCCAGGGAAACTGAAAGACCTCCTGAAGGGACTGTTCAAGCGGTGATCGATTCGTTTTCTGAACGCCTTCTTCACTGGTTCGACCAGCACGGACGCCAGCATCTTCCCTGGCAGCAAGACGTTACACCCTATCGGGTTTGGGTGTCCGAAATCATGCTGCAGCAAACCCAGGTGACGACAGTGATTCCTTACTTTGTTAATTTCCTCAAAACCTTCCCCTTGGTTGATAGGTTGGCAGCCGCTTCCATGGATGTTGTATTGCACCACTGGACAGGGCTGGGGTACTACGCGCGCGCCAGGAACCTGCACAAGACCGCAGTCCTGATCACAAACGAACACAATGGCGAATTCCCTCTGACGATCAACGAACTGGAGGCCTTACCTGGCATCGGCCGTTCAACGGCTGGCGCAATCGTTGCGATCTGCACCAATCGCAAAGCAGCTATTCTGGACGGCAATGTAAAGCGGGTTCTGTCGCGCTGTTTCGCTATTGAGGGGTGGCCGGGCAGTTCAGCAACCACTAAAAAATTATGGGAAAAGGCAGAATACCTCACGCCAGAAGACCGGGTTGCAGATTATACCCAGGCCATTATGGACCTGGGTGCAACCCTGTGCGTGCGATCATCCCCGGATTGTGGCCGCTGTCCATTTGAATCTGGTTGCATCGCACATCTAACCCGACGCATTGACGATTTCCCTGCCAGGAAGCCAAAGAGAGCATTGCCGGTCCGTTCCACCACGATGTTGATGATCGAAAATCCGGCGGGTGAATGGCTGCTGCAGCAACGGCCTTCCCCCGGTCTCTGGGGCGGACTCTGGGCTTTCCCGGAAGGAGACGGGGTGATCAATGTCCTGGCGCAACTCAATCTGGACAATACCTGCATTCAGTCACAGGTCAGGCTGGAAGAATTCCGGCATACGTTTACCCATTTTCATTTGGATATCACACCCGTTCACGTAAAATTACACCAGACACCCCCGGCCATCGGGGAGAAGCCCATAGTCTGGTATTGCCCGGGCGCTCCCGCTGAAATCGGATTGACCAAACCGGTGACCAGGCTACTCAAGGAACTGGAATAAACATGCCCCAGACTGTTTTCTGCAAATTACTCAACAAGGAACTGCCGGGCCTCGCCGCTCCGCCTTTCCCCGGGCCGAAAGGTCAGGAGATCTTTGAAAACTATTCAGAGCAAGCCTGGCTAAGCTGGCAGGAGATGCAAACCATGCTCATCAACGAGAAACATCTCAACATGATGGATAAGGAAGCGCGCAAGTATCTCAACGCACAGCGGGACAAGTTTCTGGCTGGTGAGGAGACCGACCGGGCTGAAGGTTATATCGCACCGGAATAATCATCATGGCCTGTCAATAACCGGCGTGAGGGTAAGATGTGAACCCAGTCCACAGGCTATCCAGGCACTGGTTCCGTCTTGACTAGATTGTGCTCCTTAGGTTTAATAGCGCCCTTTCCAGTGTCGCCCAATTTCGCCAGCATGTCATCCTGACTGCACTTTGCAGCAGGATCTCCATTACGGCCAGATAGCTCAGTCGGTAGAGCAGAGGACTGAAAATCCTCGTGTCGGTGGTTCGATTCCACCTCTGGCCACCATTAACATACGCATTTTCTGCAGCTCTTAGAGATTTCCATTACCCTAAAGGTCAATTTTACTGGGCAGAAAAGTCGGAAAATACCGATGGCCCACCATCAGGACCACGTAACCTGCACACACGAAAAATTAACGACCGTTACTAATTCTCTACCAATTTTGGTCGGAAATTGGGTAAAAGAAACTGTAAGACCATACTGGAGATACTGCAGTATTTTCGATTGATTGTTGGACGGAAGTTACGGACATCCAGCATCCAACCTTGACTTACACCACCAGAGGTCGAATTCGTACACACTTCATAGTTTCAAGCTTAAATACTGGCTGTCCCGAATATTCTTTGGGGATTACCCGCTCTTATCATCAGTGGGGATACAGGTTCTGATGTGATGGAAGAAATTCGAGCAACAAACTTGCTTGTCATACACTAACCCATCAAACCAGCCCAATTGAAGCTGGTGGTTACCCGGCTGGCGCACAGTACCATGGACTGAACCCCAGGTAAGTGCCATTCTACGCCGACCAAAAAAGTCCCGTACCTTATGCCTATAATAACTTTAAAGAACCTTACCCTAGCGTTTGGTACCAATGTCGTGCTGAACCAAATTGAGTTATCCATAGAAAGGGGTGAGAGGCTGTGTCTGACTGGGTATAACGGTAGCGGTAAAAGTACGTTGATCCGCCTGATTAATAATCAAATTCAGCCGGATGAAGGCTCGGTCTGGAGAGATGCAGGGTTGACCATATCAACACTTGATCAGGACCTTCCGTCTTTTATGGACTCCACAGTTTACGATGTAGTTGCTTCGGAGTATTCCGAAACGGGAAAATTATTGGCACTTTTCCACGACCTTACCTCGAGTTCATCTAGTGAGGCGATGAAGAAAATTGGGACCTTGCAGGCCAAGATAGATGCCATTGATGGTTGGGCGATCGGCCATCGAATTGACACAATTCTTGATCGCATGAAATTACCACCGAACAAAAAACTATCCGAATTATCAGGTGGATGGCTCAAACGAATAGCGATCGCACGATCTCAGGTGATTGAACCAGATATTTGGCTGCTGGATGAGCCGACCAATCACCTGGACATCCCCACGATCGAATGGCTGGAATCCGTGTTGTTGAATTATGCGGGGACCATTGTATTTGTCAGCCATGACCGTCAGTTGATGCAATCTGTCGCAACATCGATTATTGACCTCGACAGGGGCAGTGTTACTCGATGGGATTGTGATTATGAAACCTTCCTTGTAAGGCGAGAACAGGCAAGAGGAGTAGAGGCCACCCAGAACAAGCTGTTTGACGACAAGCTAAAGAAAGAAGAAGCCTGGATACGAGAGGGGATCAAGGCTCGCCGCACCCGAAATGAGGGCAGGGTTCGTGCACTGGAGGCATTGCGAAACGAACGTCAACAAAGGCGCAGCCTTGGCAAATTGAAGATAGAGGTCGATTCCGGGAGAGCTTCAGGAAAGATAGTCAAAGAGCTTGTTGGCGTCAGTAAAAGTTATGATGGCGAGTTGTTGATTGATGACTTCAGCTTGATCATTCAACGTGGAGACCGGGTGGGGCTGCTTGGTCCTAACGGCTGTGGCAAAACCACCTTGCTGAATATCCTTCTGGAAAAAGATAAGCCCGACAGAGGCCAAGTGCTATCTGGTACTAAACTGCAACCGGCCTATTTTGACCAGGGTCGAGCGCAGCTAAATGATAACCAGTCGGTTTCCGACTACATTTCTGAGGGCCAGGATTTCATCACCATTAAAGACAAGAATGTGCACATCGTTTCTTACCTGAATAGTTTCATGTTTAATGCCGATCAATCACGATCTCCCATAAGAACCCTGTCGGGTGGAGAAAAAAACAGGCTGCTACTCGCTAAATTGTTCTCACTGCCGACCAACCTGCTGGTGCTGGATGAACCTACCAATGATCTTGATGTTGAGTCTCTTGAACTACTTGAAGAATTGTTGATCGATTACAAGGGTACTGTTTTGCTTGTTTCACACGACAGGACTTTTATGGATAACATTGTCTCGAGTCTTGTTGTCTTTGAGGGTAATGGCCGGGTGGTGGAATACGTTGGTGGATACAATGACTGGCAATCTTCAGGTGGTGTATTTTATCGAGACGATATTAAAAAACAAATGTCTATCCCGGGCGAACAAGGTACTCATGAATTCAGGAAGAGAGCAAAGAATGCTCAGCGCAAGCAAGACAAGAAGCTGGAACAGCTGCCTGAAAAAATTGAGTCTCTTGAGAGCCAGATTGAAAAGCTGCATGAGAGGATGAGCGATCCGTTATTCTTCGGGCTCGTGAATTTGGAACAAAAACAGGTCTATGCGGAACTGACTAAAGCCGAAGAGAACCTGGCTTCGTTGTATGAGCGATGGGAAGAGCTGGGGTAAGCGCAAACGGATAAAAAAAGTGCGCGGGAGTTGCGGACATACAGCATCCAACCTTGACTTACGCCACCAGAGGTCGAATTCGCACTCCCTTCATAGTTTCAAGCTTAAACAGAATTTTTGGGGGCAGAGTCAGGTGCCAGAGTGAGCATCGATTTGCACGGTGTGCTGGTGAGTTTCTCTACCTGTTCTTAGAGTTTCTCAGCACCCGGAACCAGTCCAGTGTCAGTGGTTCGATTCC
>JACZXW010000152.1 GCA_022571415.1 Pseudomonadota bacterium | reverse complement strand
AGAAAATCCTGCATGTTGGCTTCGGGAAACTCACGCAGATAGGACATGATGTGCTCCTTCTTGACTGATCAAGGTTAACTCGTGGGTTTATTCGAACAGCGACGCCATCTTCGCAGTGTCGGTGTACTCCTGGAACTCCATGATCCAGCCGTTTCTCACCTTGAAGATCTGAGTCACTTCCAACTCGATGGTCTTTTCACCGCCGTGCAGGCGGTTGATTTCACGGGCGCGAATGATGATGTCGTTATCGTTCCAGATCATTTTTGGTTCAAACTCTACGATTTCCACCAGGCTACCGAACTTTTGCAGGTACTCACCCACGCCTTCGGGGCCGTTGTATTCACCGCAGAAGGGGATGCTGTCGGGGCCTCGATATATCCATTTGCAATCCGGATGGATCATGCCCAGGGCCTTGTCGAGGTTGCCGCCAATAATTGCGTCGAAGAAGTGCAACACAGTCTCCATTTCATTGCGCGGATGCCTGTACCAGACTTTTTTATCGAAAGCATGGTTGCGACGATACCATTCGCCAATGGCATGACCGATCTGTTCAGGTTGATCTTCCTGGAGAAAGTGATTGCCGATTCCGACAAATGCTGATTCATGGTTCTTGATGCGCTCTGCACGCCAGGCGACATCGAGTTCAGTGGTTACTGCCCCCGGTTTGGCGAAGATGTCCAGAACCTTCACATCGCTGGTGAACAGCCATTCATTGATGGCCTTCATCACATTGTCTACGTAGGGCCGGTCGCCATCGAAACCGCATTCCCGCGGCCACTGGAGCATGGGCTGGCGATCTGCCGGGTCCCGGAAAGGGTCGCGATAGACGTCCATCTCCCGTTGGCTGAGTTTGCGAAAAGTGTGCAGGTTAAGGATGCGTTCAATGAACAGGTTCTGCTCGGTATTCCACTTCTCCGCCTCGTCCATGCGCCAGCGATCGTAGTGGTCCATGGCGATGGCCATGGTGGGGTCTTTCCGGGCTGCTTCAGCGTTGCGGACGGGGTATGCCGGGGCTAACAGGGCTTCCATTAGAACCAGCCCCTCCACTCTATCCGGATTGCAGGCGCCATAGTAGGGTCCGATCACCGAGCCCCAGTCTTGAACAACGAGCGTGATGTTTTTCAACCTAAGTGTTTCCACAAAGGAGAAAAAGTACTTCACGTAGTCTTCAATGGTGTAATTGATGTCAAGCTTGTCCGAAAGGCCATGCCCAATGTGTTCAACAGCAATCACGCGCGCATAGCGTTCGAGGTAAGGCATGATGTTGCGCCAAATATAAGCCTGCTCTGGTGCTCCATGCACGAACAGGACAACCTTTTCAGAATCCAGCTGACCACTCTCCACATAGGCCATTTCGACGTCGTCCACGACTTTGACCAACTTGTGTTCGTAGGGGAATTCGTGAGAGGGTGGACGATCCAGCTTGCGGCATATGTCGCCGGGTTCCAGATCGTCATAGTGGGTAAATACTCTGTTCATCAAACATCCTCACCAGTAGCTCTTTATGGGAGGAGCAGACTATAGTAGGTGTTGATTAACTGAGAAACCCCAGCAAATAGTAATTACTGTCCTGAAATTCAGAACAATAGCTACTTACAGTTCAGTCGGCAGTACTTCTTTCAGGAAATTCAGGAATACATCAAGTTTGCGGGGCTTCAGCCGGCGAGAGCTGTAGATGGCATATACTTCATGGGCCACCTGGCAATCACTACCGAACAGTGGAATCAGCGTTCCCTCAGCCACAGATTTCTCACAGCAGAAAACTGGCAGCATCGTCACACCCAGGCCCTGTACTGCAAGCGATCGCGCTGCTGCGAGCGAGTCGCAGCGATAGCGTGGTTGAATTTTCACTTCACGAATTTCGCCGTTACTCAGATACATCCAGGGGCGCACCCGGCGATCCTGACGCAGTTCAGCAATGCAATGGTGGTGACATAACTCGCTTGGGTGTTGCGGGTGGCCTTGCTTAAGGAGATAGGCAGGGCTGGCAAAAAAGTTGGTACTGCCGCGGAACAGTTGCACGGCAACGTATGATGAATCGTCTGGCACATCCGGGTGGATAATCAAGTTCAAGCGGTCGTGCAGCAGGTCCGGATGTGCAGCACCGGACAGGAACTCCAGTTCCAGGGCAGGATAGCGACGGCTGAACTCCGCGAGATGGCCATCCAGCACGTGGCTTATGAATTCTATCGGCGCAAATATTCTCAAACGGCCGTCAATCTTGTTATCATCATTGACCACCTCCGTCCGTACTGCCTCGAGATTGTCCAATACCTGAAGGCTTCCGTGATAGAAACGTTCGCCTGCCTCTGTCAATCTCGAAATTCGTGTTGTACGTTCCAGCAGGCGCAAGCCCAGTTCCTCTTCCAACTCTTTAAGGTGACGGCTGACCCGTGACTTGGGTACACGGAGATTGTCGGCGGCGCGAGAGATGGAGTTAGCCTCCACTATCGCGACAAATATCTCCAAGTCGTCAAATTTAATATTCATGCCCACCACCACCAGTCATTGCAAATGGAGTATAGGTGTTTCAAACGCTACATTGTCAGAAACCCCAGAGTATTGAACGGCTATTCACCTCGCTTTTGACCCTTATCGCTGCGAAAATTGGCGTACTCGAAGGACTGCTTTTGGCCGACTGCAGCCCGTCAGAACGTCGTTGTTGTGGTCGATTGAGTGACTGCTTTACACTCAAATATAGTTACTCCGTCCCGCTTTCAGTGATACTGGACACAGCTGGCAGGTATCTGTCAGTGAAGCGGGACATGCACCTGCGGATTACGAATATTTTCACCGAAGCGTAAGACGCTTACCGCTTTATTTTCGGATCCGCAGGCGCGCTTGAACTCGTTAACGAATACTCAGGGCTTGCCACAGTAGCGGCTCCTATATTGCCTTCGCAGAGTTCAGGCAAGCACGTCCCTGGTGGATAAGTTAACAC
>JACZXW010000151.1 GCA_022571415.1 Pseudomonadota bacterium | reverse complement strand
GCTGTGAACGGAGGTATCTTTGACTGACTCAGATGAGTGGGCTACAATGTAGCCCACGAAATTGGAGAATGATACCATGCCTGCGAATGCCGTTGTACGCGCCAGAATTGACCAGCACATTAAAGAGGAAGCCACCGTTGTGCTAGCTGCGATGGGGCTTACTGTGTCGGATGCTTTCCGCATCATGCTTACCCGCATCGCTCGCGAGAAGGCGTTGCCTTTCGAGCCGCTGGTACCCAACGAGTTAACCATTGAGGCCATGAGGGAAGCGCGTCGTGGCAACCTACCTTCGTTCGCCACTCCAGATGAGCTGATGGCGGACCTGAATGCGGACGATTGAGCGTACAAGCCAGTTTAAGCGAGACTACAAGCGTGAGGTAAAAGGTATACATCGGAAGACACTAGAAAGCGATTTCATCGACGTCGTCACCGCGCTGGCAAATGATCAACCGCTGATTGAAAAGCACCGCGACCATTCGCTAACTGGCGATTGGAAGGACCACCGCGACTGCCACATCAAACCTGACTTGGTTCTGATTTACCGAAAGACCAATACCGATTTGCTACAACTCGTCCGTCTCGGCTCTCATAGCAAATTGGGGTTTTAGAGTGCAAGCATTACCAAATTGATAAACCCGGCATCCGTCTCCGAAAATAGCGGGGTGGGTACGCTATATTAAAAATTCATCCAAGCGCATTCTTCAGGTTCAGATGCTTGTGAAATGGCTGGAAGTCTTTGTCGGAGTGCAGGAGGGGAAGCCGGTTTTCAATGCAATAAGTGGCAATGATGGAATCCACGGTCTTGCGTACTGTAAGCCCCAACTTTCTTAGCGCCCGGAAATTTGCCGCACTTTTTAGCGCTATCGTGGTGTCCAGCATGTTCACGACGTGGAAAGACAGCAGGAGATCCCGGGCCTTGCGAAAATCCTTGTCAGCTCTGAAGCCCTGTAATACTTCGGTAAGCACCAGGTCACCGATGGCAATCAGCTCCTGGCCAAGCAAGGAATCGAGGTGGTCCGCTTCTGGCGTGTCATTGCCGGTGAAGTAGTCGATCCAGACACTGGAATCGACAACAATCATCAATCAGTCCTCATCTCGTTGAGGTCACCCACCCAGTCGAGTTTCCCACGATAGTTCCGGATATTTTCCTGCGTTTTCAAGCGGAGCAGAGTTTTGAGCCCCACTTCGACGGCTTCGCGTTTTGTCTTGATGCCGGTCAGCTTCAAGACCCGGCGCATGAGATCATCATCAATAACGATGTTTGTACGCATATTCCACCAATGTGTATGTAAGCTATTAAACATACACATTAATCCATACGCAGATATGGTTCAAGACATTAACCATCACAAGTCAAGTTTACGTAGATGTTAAAAGGGTGGAGTAGGAAAAACCGCACAGTTTTGTAGGTAAAGAACTACCGTTTCAATTAAATCAACCCCTGATCATATTCGCGGTAGTCAGCAAACCGCGACAGGGACAAATAGCACTGGAAAACCTGCAGCGCCAGGATTTGGAGCGTTACCTGCCGTTGGCTGAAACCCCCTGCCAACGCTGCCGCAAACGACACCAGCGTATGATCGAAAAGCACCGCGACCATTCGCTGACTGGCGACTGGAAGGACCACTGCGATTGCAGCAGCAAATTGATAAACCCGGAAGCCGTAGCATCAAGCACAAGGCGAATTTACGGAAAATACTCAACCCCGGGTAGATCTTTGAAATCCGCATCCTGGGTCCAAACCCGTGCTCCGAATTTCTTCGCCGTGGCGTAAATGATGCTATCGGCAAGCGGCAACTCAAATTCCAATCCCAAAACGGCAGCATCTACTGCCAGCATGCTATCCAGCGGCGCGACAAGGGCCTGGTTCATATGTGCGATGGCCTGCAATGCGTAGCTCTCGCCAAGATACCGGTTCATGTATTTGAATACTTCAGTCAAGGTGATGCTCGGAACAACAAGATGTTCAATATCCTCAATCGGTTGCGCGAACTTTTTTGCGTTTCTTTCACCCCTGAAGAAGGAGATCCACGCAGATGAATCGACCACGTTCACAACCGGTCATCTTCCCTTTCGAAATCTGTATCGATTCCTTGCGCAAATCCTTGCAGGTTTTTAATCGATTGTAGCGGGATCAACTCAATACGGTTTTTGTAAACCAGCATCTGGATTTTCTGGCCCGGGTATATCCCCATCGACTCACGCACGTCTTTTGGAATAACAACCTGGTATTTGGGTGAAACAGTCACAGCAGTCATAGCATTCTTCCATCGATCAGATAATCGTAATACGTCTATGTTATCGATAGAATGAGCCAAGGTCAAAATCTACTTTAGGTAATGTACCAACGATAATTAAGATCAATGTTCCTGTCCGTAGGTAAAAGTTGTTCCCTGCTGTAAGAAAACATCCAATTGCTCAACTCTGTAACATAATCTGTCGTTTGCTATGAGTGAGAGCTTGTTTTCAATCAGCCGGGCTACGTGTAGCGCCTGTATTCACGAAGTGCCCCACAAGCCCGACAATGTTTCATAACTGTTACATTTGACGGTATTTTCTGTTACATTTAACGGTATGTTCAATAGTTGAACATATGGCATTATCAGTCAGACACAAAGGAACAGTGGGGAACAATGCAGGTATCTCAGCCCAACTGGTTCGCGGTAGTGACCAAACCGCGACAGGAACAAATAGCACTGGAAAACCTGCAGCGCCAGGATTTCGAGTGTTTCCTGCCGCTGGCTGAAAACCCCTACCAACGCCGCAGCAAACGACACCAGCGCATGATCGAACCGCTATTCCCCCGATACTTGTTCCTGAACGCAATCGCCGGCCAGCAAAACCTGGCGCCCGTGCGCTCGACCCGTGGGGTTACCACCATGGTGCGTTTCGGCACAGAACTGGCGGTCGTGCCGGAATCCATCATCAACGCAATCAAAAACCGCATGGATCCCGCCACCGGCCTGATCAGGATCAAGCCCGTGGAGGTAGAAGCAGGCGACAAAGTCCGCA
>JACZXW010000066.1 GCA_022571415.1 Pseudomonadota bacterium | reverse complement strand
CTGCCCGGTGTCGGCCACGCTTGGTCTACTGGCGATTTTCTTTGCAGCCACCGGCGGTGTGTTGTGGGGAGCACTGACCGCAATCTACAGGAACCGCATGCCGGACATTATTATCATGTTCCTGGTGATCCTGGGTATTTCCGTGCCAAGTTTTGTCTTTGCAGCACTGGGCCAGCTAATGCTGGTCAACATAAACAGCATGCTGGGTTTTTCTCTTATCCCGGTGGCTGGCTGGGGAACCTTCGCCCATATGTTAATGCCATCGCTGGTTCTGGGCCTCGGCACCATGGCATTTCTTACCCGATTGATGCGTTCCTCCATGCTCGAAGTTGTCAATGCAGACTATATCAAGACCGCCCGTGCTAAAGGACTCTCTCCCGCTCGTATTTTCTTTCGGCACCAGCTGCGTAATGCCATCCTCCCGGTAATTACTGTGCTGGGGCCGTCTATTGCTGCCATCACCACCGGTGGATTCGTGGTCGAGCTGGTATTCGCCATCCCGGGTCTCGGCAGGTATTTTGTGCAGGCCGTGCAGCAGCTGGACTATACGGTAATTATGGGTACTACCGTGTTCTACGGGGCATTTCTTGTTTTCATGGTAATTATCGTTGACATCCTCTATGGCTTTGTCGACCCAAGAGTGCGGCTGGAATGAGCGACATTTCGATCTCAGACTTTTATCCAGATGTCGAGGATTTCGCGCGAGTTGGAACTGGCACCCCGGTTGAACAAATTTCCCGACCCTCCCTGTCTTACTGGCAGGATGTCTGGATTCGCCTGAAAAAGAACAGCAGGGCTACTGTTTCCCTCTATATTGTTGCGGCCCTGGCAATATTCACACTCCTGGGTCCTTTACTCTGGCAGGTAGATCCTGTTCTGCAGGATCTTAACCAGATATCCCAGGCACCCTCCTTACCCAAGATCGCTACTCTCGTTGGCGCTTACAAACGCTGGGATGGAATCGTTCTCAACGATTTTCCGGCAGAACCGCAAGAGTATGCTGAATCCGTTGCCGCAGCTACCCGACTGCGGTTTTTCGAGGCTGCAACGACCCAGCAGGTAAGACTCATCTGGGATCCTGTGGTTGGTGCCGCTGGTTACAACATCTACCGCAACCAGCGCACGCCGGAAGGTTTCAATGACCTTGGTCTGCCGCTGGGATCGACCTATGGCGGTAATGAGGTGAGTTATGAAGATCGCCTAAGCCTCGAATCCCGAACCTACTATTACTCCATCGTGCCGACTGATGGTTACGATGAATATGAGGTATACACCATTGCCGAGGTCAGGCCACAGATGATTATTACTGTCAGCGATGCAAAGGATCGCGGTCTTATTGCGGAAGCTGAAGACAATCTTGGCCAGGAAATCCGCCTGGAATTTCACCCTTTCGGAACCGACTATCTCGGTCGTGACATGCTGGCCCGGCTAATGGAAGGGGCTCGTGTTTCCCTCTTTATTGGCATTGTAGCGCCCTTTATTTTTGTCATTTTTGGCGTTATTTACGGCGGTTGCGCCGGATATTTTGGTGGCACGCTGGATGCACTGCTGATGCGGTTTGCAGATTTTGTGGTGGCTCTGCCGTTCCTTCTGTTCATGATTCTGTTCAAAATTGCATTCGGCATCGGACCTGGAGAGAGTGGCATTTTCCCCATGTTAATTGCCCTGATCCTGCTTGCATGGCCGGCCACGGCAAGGCTGGTCAGAGGCCAGGTGTTGCAGATCAGGGAACAAGGATACATTGAGGCAGCTCGGCTGCTGGGTGCCAAACCCCGCTACCTGATCTTCCGGCACATCATTCCCAATACCATGGGTGTCATATTGGTAACCCTTACCTTCGCAGTACCATCGGCGATATTCACCGAAGCATTTCTCTCATTTATCGGCATGGGCGTTGCACCACCGACACCATCATGGGGATCCATGTGTAATGAGGGTGTTAAAACCATGTTAAGTCACCCCCATGAACTCATATTTCCTGCCGCTTTCATCAGCGTGACCGTTCTCGCCTTTAACCTGCTGGGAGACGGATTGACTGAGGCGCTGGATTCAAGAATGCGGTCAAGAGAGTAATGCCTGTGAGCGATCGTATCCTCGAAGTTAACGACCTGTCCGTTGAATTTTCCACTTACGGCGGCAATGTTAAAGCCGTTCGCGGCGTGAGTTTCAGTGTAATCCGCGGGGAGACCCTGGCTATCGTTGGAGAATCAGGTTGTGGTAAGTCTGTTACTGTACAGGCCATCATGGGCCTTATCCCCATGCCTCCAGGAAGAATTACCGGTGGTTCAGCAAAACTTAATGGCCATGAGCTTCTTGGCTTAGAGGCGAAGGAAGCCAACCAGTTCCGTGGCATTCAAATCGGTATGATCTTCCAGGATCCAATGACGTCCCTGAACCCGACCATGACCATCGGCGACCAGATCGCTGAGACGCTGATGGTACATCGAGGCAAAAGCCACAAAGAAGCATCCGAACAGGCAGTTGATCTGCTGGAGAA
Organism: Pseudomonadota bacterium; assembly: GCA_022571415.1. Classification (GTDB taxonomy): domain Bacteria; phylum Pseudomonadota; class Gammaproteobacteria; order Pseudomonadales; family Azotimanducaceae. The sequence continues at coordinate 11,704 of JACZXW010000066.1, read as the reverse complement.
AACACATATCCCTGAGGCAAGGATGCGGGTAAAACAATATCCCTTCGAATTTTCCGGCGGAATGTTGCAACGAGCCATGATTGCGCAAAGCCTGGCATGCAATCCTTCCATTCTGATCGCGGATGAGCCTACCACGGCGCTGGACGTCACCATCCAGTCGCAGATACTGGAACTCATGGCTGAGCTACAAAGAACTGAGAACATGTCGATTATTCTCATCACCCATGACCTTGCTGTGGTTGCAAGAATGGCTGATAGGGTTGCCGTTATGTACGCGGGCCAGATTGTAGAGATGGGTTCAGTTGACGATATCTTTTATGAGTCGTCTCATCCTTACACATTAGGTTTGAAAAGTGCGATGCCGTCAAACATCGGCGATCGTGACAAGAAATTAATGCCCATCGCCGGTAGCCCGCCGGATCTATTTTCACCACCTCAAGGTTGTGGCTATTTCGCGCGGTGCCCCTACGCCATGCACCTGTGTGAAGAAAGGCAACCAGAGGAATTTGTCGTGCAAGGCAGGCAGGATCATCGCTCGCGCTGCTGGCTGCAACACCAAGACGCCCCGAAAGTAGACGCATTGCACCAGAATAACGCGGATCGAAGCCATGTTGATTGAAACAGTGCAGTTAAAAAAACACTTTACGCTGGGTCGCGGACAGATACTGCATGCTGTGGATGGTGTATCGATCGCCATCGAAGAAAACGAGATCCTCGGCCTGGTGGGTGAAAGTGGGTCCGGCAAGTCCACTTTCGGCAAGGCGTTGATCGGCCTGCATGCGCGTACATCCGGCGAAGCGTTTTACAATGGCGAACTTTTACCGGCAAGGTTTTCACCTAAAGATCACCTGCACTATTCTCGAGAACTTCAGATGATCTTCCAGGATCCTTATTCATCCCTGAATCCGCGGATGACGGTCCTCGAGATCATCGGCGAAGGGCTGCGTATCCAGGGCCAGCACAGTAAATCCCAGATCAGGGATCAGGTCGCGGACTGGCTATCCAAAGTTGGCCTTCATGCCGATCACATGTCACGCTATCCACACGAATTTTCGGGCGGCCAGAGGCAACGCATTGGAATAGCACGGGCGATGATAATCGGTCCCAAGTTCGTCGTTTGTGATGAACCCATTTCAGCACTGGATGTTTCAGTCCAAGCCCAGATAATCAACCTGCTGGAAGAACTCAAGCAGTCCATGGGGCTGACATTGCTGTTTATTGCTCACGATCTATCGATGGTGCGCTATGTCTCAGACAGGATGGCTGTGATGTATCTTGGCACATTGGTCGAGACCGGTCCGGCAGACGATGTATTTTTTGAACCAAAACATCCCTATACCCAGCTGCTGATCGAATCCAATCCCGAGCCGGATCCGAAACTGGAAAGAACCCGGCCTCATATTCCCATCAAAGGCGAAATAACTTCTCCCATTAACATGAAACCCGGTTGCCGATTTGCAGACCGGTGCCCCAAGGTGATGGAACACTGCAAAACCGTCACCCCCGCAGTAACGTCACTCAGCGATAATCACACCGTGTCGTGTCATCTATATCAATGAATTTGAGTTCCACAAGAACCAAAGAAAATACCGCCATACTCTGCCACAGATCATGACGACAATTAATCTACGATAGACAAGAAATAACTGATGTTCGCAGAAGGTGGCGGGAGTTCCCTTCCTCCGCTGCTTGCGGCTCTCCGAGCTGCCTTCACTTGGTCAGGAGCCCCTGCGGGTCCGGTGTGGCGGCCCCCCTCCTTCCACGCGCTCAGCGCTACGCTTGACGGCTGCGGAAGGGAACCCCCGCCACCTTCTGCTGAGTCTTCAAGATTATGCTTTGAATCGAAAAATTAGCTCAAATCAACAGCAGCACGGGCTGGCTAATATTTTCTCCCCCCATCTTACTGACAAGAGCGAAACCTAATTTGAATACAAAAAATTAGCAGACAGGGATGGAGGAGAGATCACGGCAAGGTGTCCTCTCACAGCAGCATCCGAGGCAGGATAGCCGAGGCGCAGCGTCCCATGGATGGGTACGAAAGCGAGATGTTCGAGACTTAATATAATGGGATACTGTTGATATATGGATCCACTACACTCTTCCTAAATCAGCTTTTTTAGCAATACCGTTTTTTCAACCATCCTCATAATGGACGCTTCATTCGTGTAACGTTCGATATCGGTTAGCCGAACCCATGCCAGGTCATGAGATTCATTGCTGACAACGTAGGATTCGTCGCCATGACAGCAGATGAGAAACCGGCAATCGAAATGATAGTGTGCGGGCTCCTCCAGCCGAGCGGGAATCAGATGGACGTCAATATCAAACATCCCGGGATCAACAAGAACAAGATCACTGAGTCCTGATTCTTCCTGTGCCTCTCGCATCGCTACCTCGGCCACGTTGGTAACGCCATCGGCATGACCGCCTGGTTGCAACCACTTGTCCAACTTCTTGTGGTGAGTCAACAATGTTTTCTCATAGCCCCTGTCCACTATCCACGCGGATCCGGTTATATGACCGACCAGCAACTGCCGTTCAAAGCAGTGAGGATTACTGCTGACAAACCTGTAGAGTCGCTGCAGTGTTTGTTGCTCATTCGGAAATTTCAACCCATAGGACTGAATCAACGAGAGTATATTCTGGCGGTGCAATCTAACGGCGCCCCTAGGCGACTTCCCTGCGCCTCTGGAACCTGAAAACTCGATTGCTTTCTTCATCGAACAGGTCAACCAGCTGCTCGGTCATGGCATCACCGAGTTGCTCTGCATCGGTGATGGTTACTGCCCGTCGATAGTGATGCGTGACATCGTGTCCAATGCCAATCGCCACAAGTTCCACCTTGGAATGATTCTCTATCCTGTCGATGGCATATTTAAGATGCTGTTCCAGGTAGTTGCTTGGATTGACCAGAAGCGTGCTGTTATCCACCGGCAGGCCATCTGAAATCACCATCAGGATCTGCCTGTCTTCAGATCTGCCTGCTAATCGATTGTGCGCCCAGAGCAAAGCCTCCCCATCGATGTTTTCCTTCAGCAATTCCTCACGCATCATTAACCCCAGATTACGTCGGGATCTTCTCCACGGCATATCGGCAGCTTTATAAATGATGTGGCGAAGATCATTCAATCGCCCTGGCTGTGCCGGTTTACCCTGTTGCAACCACAATTCCCGGGATTGGCCCCCGCGCCATGCACGGGTGGTGAAACCAAGAATTTCCACCTTGACCGTACATCGCTCCAAGGTCCTTCCAAGAATATCAGCACACATCGCGGCGATGGTAATCGAACGTCCGCGCATGGAACCCGAACTGTCAATCAGCAGGGATACGACGGTATCCCTGAATTTCATATCTTTTTCCTGCTTAAAGGCCAGCGGGCTGCACGGATCTATGATGACACTGGTTAATCTGGAGCTATCGAGCGTACCTTCCTCAAGGTCAAACTCCCAGGTCCTGTTTTGTTGCGCCATCAATTTTCGTTGCAGGCGATTAGCCAGTTTGCTGATAACAATCTGCGAGCTCTGTAGATGTTTGTCCAGTACGCCACGCAACCTGTCCAGTTCCAACGGCTCGCACAATTCATCCGCGAACACCACTTCGTCAAATGCGTTGGAAAACACCTCATACTGGCTTTCCTTTGGACGAAGCCAGTTTTTATCCGACATCATATCCGGCGGGGCACCTGCTTCGTCTGCCTCACCTTCAGCCTCCGCCAACTCCATGGCGTCCATATCGACGGGTACTTCTCCTTCAATAGCATCGGTCATATCCCCGTCCGCAGACATTTCCTGGTCTGAAGCCTCGTCGCCTGCCTCAGATTCCATTTCCTCCTCTTCTGCGTCCTCAGAATCTCCATCCGGGTTTTCTTCTCCCCAGTCATCGCTCAGCCCTAGATCAGAGATAATCTGTCGGCAGACATTTGAGAATTCTTCCTGGTCAAATATCGATGTCCTAAGATTCTCCAGCCTGTCCCCGATTCGGTCTTCGATATAGTCCCGCCAGAATTCCAATACCTTGCTGGCGCCAGGCGGACCCGGTTCACCGACTATTTTTTCACGTATTAACATACCAACAGCTTCGCCAAGGGGCGCCTGGCTTTGATCTTCGATCTGGTCAAACCCATGATCGATGCAATGCTGTTCCAGCTGCGCATACAGGTTATTCTGAACGCCTTTCATCAGGTAAGACCCAATAGAAGCGATACGGGCTTCCTCCACCCAGTCAAAAACATCCTGGGCAACTCCGGATTGGGGCCGGTGGCTTCGGTGAAACGCTTCATCGTGAAATCGGATTCGCAAGGCAAAACGATCGGCTGTGCCTCGCAGGGAAGCCAACTGGGTTTCAGTTAACCCGGATTCAGGCAGAGGAATCCTGGCCCGGTTTCCCTGCATGTACGGCTTGCCGCGTCCGAAGCTGACGCTCAGCTCCCTGTTACCTGATATGGCCCTCATGGTCGAGGTGACGGCCTGTTTAAAAACCTCTGTCCCGTCTTCTAGCTGCGCCACTTCAAGGTCCCGGGGTCAAATTAGGCAAGAACCACATTGGCACTCGATTCGGGCAATTCCTCCCCCATGCATCGCTGGTAATACTCGGCAACGATGGCCCGCTCGGTCTCATCACATTTATTGAGAAAGGTCAGCCGAAATGCAAATCCAAAATCGGCAAAAATCTGTGCATTCTCCGCCCACATAATGACCGTCCTCGGTGACATCACGATAGAAATATCCCCATTGATGAATCCCTGCCGGGTAAGATCAGCCACGGACACCATGTTTGCCACCGTCCAGCGATCCATATCCGGAACTTTGGATAAAACAATATCTATCTCTTTCTCGCGTTCCAGATAGTTCAGGGTGGTTACAATATTCCACCTGTCCATCTGGCCTTGATTGATTTGCTGGGTGCCATGGTACAGGCCGGTGGGATCGCCCAGGCCAATGGTGTTGGTTGTGGCAAACAACCTGAATGACGGGTGCGGACTGATGACCTTGTTCTGGTCAAGGAGGGTCAGTTTCCCCTCAACTTCCAGCACCCTCTGGATAACGAACATGACATCGGGTCTACCGGCATCATATTCATCAAATACGATGGCGCAGGCCCGCTGCAAAGCCCACGGCAGAAAGCCTTCCTTGAATTCAGTGATCTGTTTCCCATCTTCGAGCACGATCGCATCCTTGCCTATCAGGTCAATGCGGCTGATATGACTATCCAGGTTAATACGGATGCATGGCCAGTTCAGCCTCGCGGCGACCTGTTCGATGTGGGTGGATTTTCCTGTGCCGTGATATCCCTGGATCATGCATCGGCGATTGTGAGCAAATCCTGCCAGGATGGCCAAAGTCGTTTCGTGATCGAAAATATAACTCTCGTCAATCTCAGGGACATGCTCAGACGGCAGCGAAAACGCAGGGATTTTCAGGTCTTCATTCAGCCCAAAAAATTCCCTGGCGTCTATTTCTATATCGGGTATCCCCGATCCTTCCAGCGCATTCTCTTTTTCCACCATTACAGCAACACCTTCATATCGATCCAAAGCAGCTAAATCTTGTTATCCTCCGCCTGCATTTACTTTAATCAACCAGCCAGATAGCCTTATCGAGTACAGTAGCTACTCATTTTGTCTAGGGAACGTCTGATTAAGGTCGGTATGCCGCACCACTATTTCCGCCATAACCGCGTCAGAGTCGTACTCAAAAATTTGTTAACTTACAACATGTTAACAAATTTCCTCCGTGCGCCTCTTCCTTCTCTTGAAGAACAGTTCTGACGAAAATATCCTCTTAATCAGTGGTTCCCTAGCTGTGTGATTTTAGTCGAGATTCAGCGGCACGCAAGAATAGCTTTTATGCACGAAAAATACCATTGCCCCTATCTCTCGGCCAGATGACAGCGCTGCCCTGGCGACTTATCCTTCCTCCTCATTTCCACGGTGTTTTAACTATTCCATGGTAACCGTATATATGGTCCGACACGGACATGCAGCAGCATCCTTTACCGACGATCTCGACCCCGGACTCGATGAATTGGGCCGCTCCCAGGCAATCCAGGTCGGTAAACTATTAAGTAGGCACCAATCCCTGCGTATCATCTCCAGCCCGTTGAAACGGGCACAGGAAACAGCCGCGCCATTGGCACAGTGCCTGGATACAGAAATTGTCATCGAGCGCCGGGTGGCAGAAGTCCCTTCACCAGGATTGTCCTTGCACGAACGCGGACCCTGGCTGCAGGCTGTTATGCAGGGGAAATGGGAGGGGCAATCGGAAGTACTACAGAAATGGAAGCGAGATATGTTGAATTATCTGTGCAACCTTACACAGGATACCGCTATATTCACCCATTTCGTCGCCATCAACGCCATGGTGGCTGCGGCAGAAAACGTCAGCAACCTTCTCGTCTTCAGACCGGACAATGGATCTGTTACCCGATTCAACACTGATGGAGGTCAACTGAACATCCTCTCTCGCGGAGATGAAGCTGCGACGAAGATAAACTAGTGAAGGCCAACCGGCCTCGGGGCCACCCGGGCACCGGCAAGCTGCAACATAACCGAGGTAAGCTCGTTCCACGGGCTCCCAGTCGAAATCCCTTTTATCATGCCATCAATGTCGCTGAGCCTGGACAGTAATTCCTCAAACTCCTTCCCAGGATGATTCCTCAAACATTTCGATACCAGGGTCTTGCGCTTCGCCCAGACTTTTCCTTTCTTCAGGGCAGTATCCAGGGAACCTGATTGAAGTTCCCTGGCCATCAACGTCAGCTCCCGTAATTGCCGGCTCAGCATGGCGATGATATAGAGCATATCGACGCCTTCCAGCTGCAATCCCTGAACGATCTTCAAGGTCCTTACAGGATCACCGCCCACTGCCGCATCCAGCAATGTGAAAACATCATAGCGAGAACTGTTGGCGACCCCTTGCAACACTTCACTTACATCAATTTTACCATCAACCGACACAAGTTTGAGCCGTTCAATTTCCTGTACCGCTGCCAGCAGGTTGCCTTCGATGCGGTCGACCATTGATGCCACCGCGTCCCTGGTAGCGACGAGCCCGGCCTCCCGGAAGCGACGGTCAATCCAGCGCGGCAAGTCCTTCAGTTCAATGGGCCACACCTGGATGAACGCAGCAGCGCTCTCGATCATTTTGAACCATTTGGCTTTTTGTGTCTTGAGATCCAGTCTGGGCATCACCAGCAGCATGATCGTTCCCTGGGGCGGGTTTTCCACAAACGACTGCAGCGCCACTCCCTTGTCACCGGGTTTAGTGGTTGCCATCCTGATTTCCAGCAGTTTTTGCTCGGCAAACAGCGACATGCTGTTGGCACTGAACAGCACCTCCTGCCAGTCAAAGTTTGTTTCCGCATGAAACAATTCCCGCTCTGTAAATCCCTTTTCTTTCAGGTGGGAACGAATCAGGTCACACGATTCCTGGACCAGCAATGGTTCATCGCCACTGACAATGTAGATGGGGGATTCAGCTTTCTTCAGATGTGCAAGGAGCTGATCCGGGTAAACCTTCATTGGTTCGCCTCAAATGTCCGAACCGTCGCGTCAAGCCGGCGTATAATCTGCAACACCAGGTCCGCTCTCATTTCTTCCAGCAGTATTGTTTCTTCTTCATTGCTTCCCACCAGGCTGCTTCTGTCAAACGTGTAAATTCGTTCTGTGGCGAGGGTGATTAATGGTATAACGGATTCGCCCGCCGTATTTTGCAGCGCCATATCGACCTCGAGTCGAAGCTCGTACTCCGCAACACTGATCGTACTGGTGGTTGCAACGGCTCGCCGTATGACCCTTTCTGCATTGATCGAAAGTCGATAGGCAGCATCACCTGCGCGGCTCACAACCGTGATGCCAGAGCGGGTTAATGATCTCACCAGGTGTTGATGCAGATCCCCGTATTTATTGTTTACTGAGACATAAATCGCCGAGAGCGCTGCCTCAAAACCCCCAGCGCCTCGTAACTGGAACCCGCATCCGCCAATCCACAGGCAAAGCAGAAGCATCGACAGATAATGTCGCACGGCCGGCCGCTAACCCACTACAAAATTAACAAGTTTATCGGGAACATGGATCACCTTGCGCACCGTTTTACCATCTACAAACTTTCTGACATTTTCAAGTGCTCTTGCTTGTTGTTCCATAACTTCACTGGTTGTATCAGGGGTGACTTCTAGTATCGCCCTTAGCTTTCCATTGACCTGAACCACAATTTTAACAATCGATTTTTCCAGTGCGCTTTCATCGACCTGCAGCCAGCTGGCATCCTCCAGACTTTCGCCTTTGAGCTTTTCCCACAGTAAATGAGCGATATGCGGCGTTATCGGTGACATGATCAGCACGGTCGCGGTCAATGCCTCGCGGGTCACTGCGCGTCCCTGGGGTGAATCATCTTCAAATTTCAGCACCTTGTTCATCAACGACATAACGGCAGCAATAATAGTGTTAAAGGTTAATCTGCGCTCATAGTCATCGTACGCTTTGGCGATCGTTTCATGCGTGGCCCGGCGGATATCTCTCTGGGCATCCGAGAGGTTGTCTTTATCTATCGCCGGAGCATCCTCTCCCGCGAGCTGATCCATGACCAGGTTCCATAATCGTCGCAACCAGCGATTCGCCGACTCCACACCTCGGTCTGACCACTCGAAGGACTGCTCAGGTGGCGCCGCAAACATCATCGCCATGCGCACCGCATCCGCACCGTACAGTTCGATAAGATGTTGCGGGTCACCTGCGGCGCCCGATGACTTCGACATCTTCACCCCGCCCTGCAGCACCATACCAAGCATTAACAACCTCTCGAAGGGTTCATCAGACTCAACCATGCCTTCGTCACGCATGACCTTGTGGAAGAAGCGGGCATAGAGCAAATGTAAAATGGCATGCTCCTCTCCGCCAACATAGTGATCCACTGAATTCCAGTACTTGGCTCTTTCATCCAGCATCCCGCCGGAATAGTTGCTGCAGGCAAAACGGGCGTAATACCAGGAGGACTCCATAAATGTGTCGAACGTATCCGTTTCCCGCACTGCCTCACCACCACACTCGGGACACGCCGTTTCATACCACTGGGGCATCTTCTTGATGGGAGAAGCCACGCCTTCAAATTCAACATCAGTTGGCAGGACGACAGGCAAGTCTTCTTCCGGCACTGCCACCGCGCCGCATTTATCACAATGAATAATCGGAATCGGGCAACCCCAGTATCGCTGGCGGGACACTCCCCAGTCCCGTAGCCGGTAATTCACCTGTTTTACACCAAGGTCTTTTTTCTCTAACGCCTCGGCAATTGCGTCGAACGCAGCGTCAAAATCCAGGCCATCGAAATCACCGGAATTTACCAGCATGCCATGGGCTACAAAAGCTTGCTTATCCAGCTCACACACATCATCGCTGTCGGCACAAGGGGTAATTACCTGGGTAATAGGCAATTGATACTTTTTGGCAAATTCCCAATCTCGCTGGTCATGGGCAGGGACAGACATTACTGCACCGGCGCCGTATTCCATCAGTACGAAGTTGGCAACCCAGATAGGGATATCTTCCCCAGACAATGGATGCCGGGCTTTGAACCCCGTCGCCATCCCCTTCTTCTCCATCTTGGCCATATCGGCTTCGGCAACCCTCACCTTGTGACACTCCTCCAGGAAATCCTTCAGCTCGGGATTACCTTCTGCAGCGCGTATTGCCAGTGCATGCTGGGGCGCTACCGCAAGATAGGTAGCCCCCATCAATGTATCCGGCCTGGTGGTATAAACAGTGACGCCGTCTCCGCCCGGCCCGTCATCTGGCGCCTCACCGGAGGCTGCAGATGATGCCTCATAAGAGAAAGGAAACGTTATCCGCACACCTTCGGAGCGACCTATCCAGTTTCGCTGCTGGGTTTTTATCTTCTCGGGCCAGCCCGGCAATTTATCCAGAAAGTCCAGCAATTCCTCCGCATAGTCTGTGATTTTTATAAACCACTGCTCTAATTCACGACGCTCGACGGGTGCGTCAGAGCGCCAGCCGCGACCATCAATGACCTGTTCGTTTGCAAGCACAGTCTGGTCCACCGGATCCCAATTCACCCACGCCGCTTTCCTGTAGACCAGGCCTTTTTTGAACATTCGCGTGAAGAACCACTGCTCCCAGCGATAGTAGTCCGGGTCACAGGTGGCGAATTCCCGGCTCCAGTCATAGGCGAACCCCAGGCTTTTGAACTGCTGCCGCATGTGCTCGATGTTCTGCAATGTCCATTTTGCCGCGGGCACCTTGTGCTTGATGGCTGCATTTTCTGCAGGCAGGCCAAAGGCATCCCAACCCATGGGTTGCAGCACGTTGCAACCCTGCATACGGTAATAACGTGACAGCACATCACCTATGGTGTAATTGCGCACATGTCCCATGTGCAGTTTTCCGGACGGGTAGGGGAACATCGAGAGGCAGTAATACTTTCGCTTGCCTGGAATTTCAGCAGCTTTGAAAGCGGAGGTTCTATCCCAGTAATGCTGTGCATCTAGTTCAATTTTCTGTGGGTTATATTTTTCTTGCATGCAATTGATTGCCGTTGAATGGCTAATTATAGCGTGAAGGACACTTGATTGCCGCTTTTACACGCATTTTTACCACCGTATATCATATGTGTAAAAATTACATTAGATTCAGAAACTGGCCAGTCATTTGGAGATTAATTACAATTTATAAAGTTTCATAAGTTATGTTTTATTTTCTTGCTCATCCAATAATAAAGGCCGTATCATAACAATAAAGATATCTGACTATTTCGCCATTAGGAGTTCTGTTAGGGTCTGCGAGTTTACGTGCAGTTTTTTGTTCGTACTATTTGTTACCACTGTTTCAGGAGAAATCTTGTATGTCACAAAGCCATCCTGTTTTTGCTATCACTGGATCGTCTGGTGCCGGCACATCAACAGTCAAAAACAGTTTAGAGCATATTTTTCGTCGCGAAAAAATTAATGTTGTTGTGATAGAAGGTGACAGCTTTCATCGCTACGACCGTGATTCGATGAAAAAAGCCATAGCTAAATCGGAGAAAGAATACGGTCATCCCATCAGTCATTTTGGTCCTGAGGCCAACGAATTTAAGAAACTTGAAGCGCTCTTCAAGGAATACGGCAAGAGTGGAAGTGGTAAGACTCGTCTGTATTTACATAACGATAAAGAAGCTGCGTTTTACAAGCAAAAGGCAGGTACGTTCACCCCTTGGTCATCAATTGCCCATGGTTCTGATATGCTGTTTTATGAAGGTCTGCATGGCGGGGTCGAAGCGCGTCATGCCCTTCGCGCCGCACAGGAAGACCCGCCCGACCGGGTCGACGGTGATGCCGTACGCGTTGGCGTTTGGAATCGGCCAGGTCAGGACCTCGAGCGTGACGGCATCGACGCGGAACTCCTCCCCATCCACCTCGTACAGATCGAAGTCTATAGTGGCCGTCCGGCCCCGGCGTCGTAGGAATGGCCCTTGGCTCATAATGAAACCTTCATCGAATACTCGGCCCACTAATCAAGCCAGGGCGCACGTTGAAGTTCCAACCCTCACCGATATCATGCCGTTTGCCCAGGTCGGTGCCCCAAAGGAAGTTGCCGCCTTCCTGGAAAGCTACCCTGCCCGCACCGCTCCGTGAGCCCCTTCCCCTATTCAAGGAGGGCTGCGGTTTTCAATCGCGCCGTTAAATTTCGGGGAGGGGCGAAATCGTCGTCGC
>JACZXW010000065.1 GCA_022571415.1 Pseudomonadota bacterium | reverse complement strand
ACGGACCGGAGCCGGCGCCGTGAGGCGCCGGGCGCCACCTCCGCCGCGGCCCAGGACCTGGAACTGGCGGACGCCGTGTCCCGGGCCCTGGACGCCGGTATCTCCGTCGTATTATCGGTCCAGATGGTATCCGGCCTCGGGACCCGGGGACTGACTCAGCCCTATCCGTCCCTCGCCCAAGCGATAACCCGCGGCTCCAATGGGTCTTTGGGGATCGTCGGCGTCCGGCTGACCAAGACGGCGTCCTGCGGCGCTATCTGCCCTACGGAGTCGGCCAGAATAACGAATTAGTCTATGGCCTGGCGCTGAACGCCGTCGCCCAATATCAGGGCGCCGGACTGCCGGAGACGCCGGGACCGGGCGGGGGCGCCTAAGCCCAGGGACGGCCCATGGAACGGAGTGACAGCCCCTTTCCTCCTCAGAGCGGCTACCACCAAACCAGAGAAGAACTCTTGCGCGAGTACTTTGATTACGGTAACTTGCGCTCCTTGCCATCAAAAAAGCCCAGCCCTGCTGGTCTTTTTTTTTTGGAATGCAAAATGAGACACCTGGCCAACCTCAAAGACCTGTCTGCCTCAGAAATCCAGGATATTCTGGCAAAAGCCGTCGAAATCAAAGAAAACCCCGGTGATTTCAGGACCCTGCTGGCACACCAATCCCTGGCAATGATTTTCCAGAAAACCAGCACCCGTACCCGCGTCTCCTTTGAAGTGGCCATGACCGAACTGGGCGGACACGGAATTTATATGGACTGGGCATCGTCCAATTTCGTGTTGTCCGGCATTGAATATGAAACCGAATACCTGTCACGCAATGTAAGCTGCATCATGGCGCGCCTGTTGCACCATAGCGATCTGCTCAAGATCATTTCCGGCAGCCAGGTGCCGGTTATCAATGGCTGCTGTGAAAAATTTCATCCCTGCCAGGCCTTGACCGACATACTCACCATGCAGGAACACTACGACGGTGACATCAAAGATGCTCACCTGGTCTTCGTCGGCGTACAAAACAACGTGTCCAATTCACTGACCCTTATCTGCGACAAGCTGGATATTCAACTGACACTGGCCACGCCGGAACAGGATGACAATGGCGAAAGCCAGGACGCGGAGGTACGCGAAATTATCAGGAAATCAGCCCGGGTAAATCACACCAAAGACGCCAGGGCAGCCGTCCAGGGCGCAGATTTCGTCTACACCGACACCTGGATTGATATGCAATATTTCAGCAACCCTGACAATGCCGCGGAAAACCAGGTGACACTGAAAAAGATGCAGCCCTACCAGATCAACAAGGACCTTCTTCAAGGGGTGGATTGTAAAATTATGCATGACATGCCCATTCATGATGACAATGAAATCACAGCAGCAATGGTTCGCGATCCGCGCTCCATCATTTTCTCCCAGGCGGCGAATCGCCTGCACGCCCAGAAAGGATTGTTATGGTGGGTCTACAAGGAAGCAGGTAACCTATAAGGACATCAATTCGAGTCGTCGCCATGTCGCATTATCTCATTGCAAAAATCGACATCGTCGATCGGGAAGAGTACGGCCTTTATGAGGCTGGATTTATGGAAATATTCGCAAAACACAATGGCCAGGTACTCGCCGTTGATGAAAATATAAAATTGCTTGAAGGTGAGTGGCCGGCAACACGCACGGTACTGATTGAATTCCCCAGCGAGGAAGATGCCATGGCCTGGTACTGCTCAGATGAATATCAGCAACTGGCCAAACACCGGTTTGCCTCAAGCGACGGAAATGTCATCCTCATCAAGGGAGTGAGTTAACTCAGGGTTCTTTAACTGCTGATGTAACAATTCAACCCAATGCATAACCGGAACACTCGTCCCGGATTGCAGGTGCAGCTGGCAGCCTATGTTGGCAGTAACGATGACCTCAGGCGAGTTTTCCTCCAGGACAGACAATTTTCCCTTCAATAGTTGCCTTGAAAGTTCTGGCTGCATGATTGAATAGGTACCCGCTGAACCGCAGCAGAGGTGGCTATCCCGGCTTCCTAATATCGTAATACCAGATTTCTCCAGGATACGCTCGATCTCACCATCGATGGATTGGCCATGCTGGAGCGTGCACGGTGTATGCACGGCAGCACGGACGGGGGCACAAGAGAACTCAAACTTGCCTAACAATTCCGATACGTCCACAACCTTCTCGACGATTTGTTTCGACTTGCTGACATAGTCCGGGTCATCCGACAGAAAGACCGGATATTCCTTGATGGTGACCCCACAACCACTGGCAGAAGATACGATGTAGTCAATCTCAGAAAGACGATCATAGAGCTTATCCACCAGCTCACGCATACGCCTGCGGCCTTCATCATGAGCGGACAAATGATAGTCCAGCGCACCGCAGCAGCCTTCCTGCCGCACTGTGAGAGTGGCAACCTCCTGATCGTTAAGCAATTGCTCGAGTGCGCCAATGACATTGGGTGTCGCGGCGCGTTGCACGCAGCCTTGCAGCAACAATACCCGCATGCGGGGGGATTCAGGTTGCCGCCTAATGACGGCCAGAGGAACTTGTCTTGGCGGAATTTTCCTGGCCAGGACCCGCGGCATGACCGGGGTCAGGAATTGCCCTATTTTCAGCAGAGGCTGGAATAAAAACCGCCGGGGAATGACCAGCCTCAGCAGGCGTGACAAGAGGTGGTCCAATACCGGTCTTTTCGATCTTGTCGCGATCAATTCCCTGCCGATATCCAACAACCTGCCGTACTGAACGCCAGAGGGACAAGTGGTTTCACAGGCGCGGCAGGTTAAACACCTGTCCAAATGCAGGACTGATCCCGCATCAATGGCATCATCTTCAAGCAGGTTTTTGATCAGGTAAATTCTCCCCCGGGGACCATCGAGCTCATCTCCTAACAACTGATAGGTGGGGCAGGTTGCGTTACAGAAACCGCAGTGAACGCAACTTCGCAGAATGCTGTCCGCTTCCTTTACCATGGGCAGATCGATTAGTGCGGGATGAATATTGGTCTGCATCAGAAATCCCGGTACATCCGACCAGGGTTGAAAATTCCAGCGGGATCAAACTGCTGCTTCAACCTCTGGTGAATGCCAGCCAGTGGCTCGCCGAGGGGCTGGAAGATATCTAACCCTGAGTCCAGGAAACGGGCATTGTATTTCATCAGGGTAGCGTGGCCTTCACCCGCCAGTTTTTTCCTGGGACAAACCTCCGGTTCACTAACCCAGCGCAAGCCTCCTCCCCAGTCAACCAGAGCCGCTTCCTCCAGCATAGCGCCCGACCCGGGTGCAACGCTGACACGCCAAAGCTCACTTGCATCGACAAAGTAGTCGAGGTTGTTCAGCTGATCCCAGTAAGCGTTTTCCTTCTCTTCTCCTGCCAGTTTCCCCAACGCAGCTGTTACAGCCATCTCACTGCCGGAGACGCGGATGCTGAGATAACCATCTTCATGGGCCGCCGCGCTGATGGGGATATGACGACCCATTGATTGCAACAGCGCCTGGAATTCATGGCGCGCAACCGCAATGGTCCGGGTAACTTCCAGTTCGGGCGCTGGTAACACCTTCAAACTCACATCCAAAATGACGCCCAGCGTTCCCAGGGCGCCGGTTACCAGCCTGGAGACGTCGTAACCCGCGACATTTTTCATCACCTGGCCACCAAAGGTCAGCACCTCTGCTGCGCCGGTGATCAATGTCAGGCCCAGGACAAAATCCCGCGCCGCCCCGGCATAAGGCCGTCGTGGACCGGACAGGCCGCTGGCAATGACACCGCCGATGGTCGCATTGCCGCCAAAATCAGGCGGCTCAAACGCCAGCATCTGGCCATTATCCCTGACGAGTTGTTTGACTTCGGACAGCGGGGTACCCGCGCGCACATGGATAACCAGTTCATCCGGGGAATAGTCAATAACACCGCAATGCTCAACAGTGTGCAACCGTTGCAGATCAGCTGACTGAGGGTAACCATAGAACGCCTTGCTGCCCCCACCTTCAATAACAAGCGGCGATTCATGACCTAACGCTTCGCTGACCTGTTCCACCAGGGATTCGGTGATGTCATTCGATAACATCAAAAGCGGTCCAGTTCCGGGAATTTTTCTTTTCCAGCATGAACATGCATGGCCCCGAATTCAGCGCACCGATGCAGCGTCGGCACGGCCTTACCCGGATTGAGAATCGATTTCTCGTCAAAGGCCGCTTTAATGCCATGAAAGATAGAAAGTTCAGCGGTTGTAAACTGGATACACATCTGGTCTATTTTCTCTATGCCCACGCCGTGTTCTCCGGTAATCGTCCCGCCAACCTCAATACACAACTCGAGGATCCTCGCGCCGAATTCCTCGGCCCGTTGCAGCTCATCAGCTTTGTTGGCGTCATACAGGATAAGTGGATGCAGGTTGCCGTCACCGGCATGGAATACATTAGCCACCGGCAGAGAGAATTCTTCTGATAATGATGAAATTCGATCAAGCACCCGTGACAGGTGCCTTCTTGGAATGGTGCCATCCATACAATAATAGTCTGGTGCAATCCTGCCGATGGCAGGGAAAGCGGCCTTCCTGCCAAGCCACAATCGCTCCCTGTCTTCACTTTCATGCGCCGTCGCGATACTGGTGGCCCCGTTTTCCTGCAATATTCGTGTCAGGCTGTGCAGTTGAGATTCAAGCTCCGCCTCGATTCCATCCAATTCACACAAGAGTAATGCTTCCGCCCCTGTCGGATATCCGACTTTCACGAACGCCTCTGCGGCCTGTATCGCTGGTCGGTCCATCATCTCCAGCCCGGCTGGCAAGATCCCCGCCGCGATGATATCTGTTACCGCCGCTGCCGCACCAGCAACGGATGCGAACCCAGCCATGATCACGCAGATAGACTCAGGCATTGGCAATAATTTAACGGTGACTTCAACCACGATGCCGAGCATTCCTTCAGAACCATGGAGCAGTGCCAGCAAATCATATCCAGCCGAGTCGAATGCCTCGCTCCCTACCTCATACAAATCACCTGCCGGGGATACAACTTTCAACTTGCGCACATTATGCACAGTGAGACCATACTTGAGGCAATGCACTCCACCTGAATTCTCGGCGACATTGCCGCCGATGGAACAGGCTATCTGTGATGAAGGATCCGGCGCGTAATAGAGCCCAAGACTTTTCACGGCTTCTGAAATGGCGAGATTGGTCACGCCAGGCTCGAGGGTTGCAGACAGGTTGTCGACGTCCACCGAAAGCACACGGTTGAGCTTCGCCAGGACCAGCAGCACACCTTCGGCATGGGGCATTGCCCCACCGGATAATCCGGTACCTGCACCCCGGGCGACAACGGGAACATCAAAGCGATGACACAACCGGACGATTTGCTGAACCTCTTCAATGCTTGCCGGTAATACCACCAGCCAGGGCAACTGTTTCTTTGCCGTTAAACCGTCCGTTTCGTAGACCTTCAACAGCGGTTTATCTGTGATGATGTTTGCACCACATATTTTGCTTAGCCGGGAAATGAAGTTCAGTTTATCCAAGAGTGCAAGGTGATCCGCGGTAAATAGGATTTTATTATACGACGAGAGCCAGGTGGCGTCCTGAGCATAATGTCAGTCGTCGTCCCGAAGCGGGTAAGAGATCTCACTTTCTTTTGAGTTCCTTAGCCTGCGGCTCAGGACACAGGGTATAATCCATCGTTGCGGGCAACTGAGCGGGGACACAAGTGCCAATAAACACGATCGATGAAATTCTTGATGACTTTCGCCAGGGGAAAATGGTCCTGATCATGGATGATGAAAGCCGAGAGAATGAAGGCGACCTGATCATTGCGGCGGACGTTGTCTCGCCGGAAACCGTAACTTTTTTTGCCCGTTATGCGTGTGGCTTGATCTGCCTGCCGATCACAGAGGAACGTGGTCGACAGCTGAAACTGCCACTGATGGTGGAGCAGAATTCATCCATGCATGAAACCAACTTCACTGTCTCAATAGAAGCGGCCGATGGTATATCGACGGGTATTTCAGCCGCCGATCGCGCAAAGACGGTTCGCGCGGCCGTCGCCAAAAACGCCAGACCCGAGGACCTGGCGATGCCGGGCCATATTTTCCCGTTGATAGCAAAAGAAGGCGGTGTACTGACCAGGGCAGGTCACACCGAAGCGGCTTGCGACCTCGCCAGAATGGCGGGCTATGAGCCAGCGGCTCTGATCGTCGAAGTGATGAATGAAGACGGCACCATGGCCCAGCGACCGGAACTCGAGGTATTTGCTGAAAAACACAACATCAAACTGGGCACCATCGCGGATCTGATCCAGTACCGTGCACTGTATGACAAGACCATTGAACTGGTGGATGAAAAATCAATCACGACCCACAGCGGAGACTTCATCTTAAAAACCTACACCGACAAGATCTCTGAGTGTGTACACCATGCCATGATCAAAGGTGATATAGACGAGGATGAACCATGCCTGGTCAGGGTCCAGGTGATCAATCCGCTACGTGATGTACTGGGTACGCAGCGACCGGGATACAAAAAAACCTGGTCCCTGCAGGATTCAATGCAGCTGATATCCGAGGAAGGCAAAGGCGTTATTGTCATTGTGGGCCAGGAGACTACCCAGTCTGAGGCGCTGGCCCAGGTGGAATATTTCCCCGAGATGCCACCGGAAGAACGCCATACCAGTGAAGTGGGAGTTTTCAGGGTGATCGGAACCGGCTCCCAGATACTTCGTGATATCGGTGTCGGCAAGATGCGGCTGTTGAGTTCCCCTACCCGGTTCAACGCTATATCAGGATTTCATCTGGAGGTTGTAGAATTTGTCGAGAATGAGTAGGACGCTTGCCAGTCTGTTCCTGGTATTTAATTTTTATCTTCCTGCCCTGGCAGAACCTACCACTCCCGTTACTGAATTCCATGAAGGCTTGATCAACCTGATGAAGTCCGCCAGCTACAACGACAGAATCCAACTGCTAACGACTATCGTCGCGAACAACTTTGATACCAGTACCGTCGCCCGCATCGCGCTGGGACGCAGATGGCGAAACATGGAGGAAGGAAACAAAGCGGCCATTGTGGCGTTGATGGGCGAAGTCATTGTTTCCAGCTATGCCAGCCGATTCCCTACCTACACGCAGCAATACTTTGAGATTCTCAGCCAGAAGCCGATTAAACCCGACCGCATCATCGTCCGCACCAGATTGCACACCGACGCTGAAATCGTAGATCTTGATTATCAGCTGATCGAACTGAATGGGCAGTGGAAGATATTTGATGTTGCGGCCAATGGGGTATCCGATTTGTCACTCAAACGCGCCGCTTATGCAACAACTTTCAAATCCCGAGGTGTGGCTGGCGTTATCGAAGAACTCAGACAAACCATCAGAGACAACCGCGATAAGGCCAACCTCCCCTAACCGGGCGCCTCTAAAATGTATCGTGATTTCCTTGTTTCCTGGACTGGCTTTGTAATATCCCGCCCACGACAGGTGCTGGTTGCAATATCATGCATCACACTCGCCGCGCTTTACATCGCTATTACGCAGTTCAGTATTAACTCTGACACCAGCAGACTCATACGTCAGGACACACACTGGAAACAGGTGTATGACAGATTTATCGAGGTATTTCCGCAGTATTTAAATAACACCTATGTCGTCGTTAGCGGGAAAAGCCTGTCGGCAGTGTCAAACGTCTCGCGCGCACTGGAGGCTCAACTCGAAAAGAAAACAGACAGTTTTCAGCTTGTACACGGACCGGCGAACAGTAAATTCATGGATGATCACGGGTTTTTATTCTTGCCAGTGGATGACCTGGATTCGCTGGTCTCCAACCTGGCAGATGCTCAACCCTTCCTGACATCCATTGCCAGGGACCCAAATTTACGAGGTTTGTTCAAACTGCTAACGGTTTCCTTGAGTGAACCTGAGAACCTGCCAGGCAGTATGTCACGCATCACCAATCTACTTTCCGATGCGATTGATTCGACCCTTGACGGCCGATCCCTTCCGGTCGTCTGGAGAGACGAAATATTGAATCGCGACAACGATGACACCCTGTACAACATCATTTTCATTCAGGGCCGGCAGAATTTCGGGGAAAGCCTGCCTAACAAGAAGATTGTTGAGACAATTCGGTCGGTCATCGATGACCTCGAGCATGCACAAAAATCCCTGGTGGATATCAGGCTTACCGGTCAGATTCCGCTGGATCATGGAGAAATTGTAAGTGCAATGGACAGTGCCGGACTGGCCGGATCGATAGCTGCGGTGTTGCTGGTTCTAGTACTCATCTTCGGCGTTCGTTCTCTGCGGGTAATCCTGGCAACATACCTCACGATGATCATCGGGCTGATCTGGACTGCTGCCTACGCAATCCTAACGGTCGGGCAATACAACACCATCTCCATTGTATTCCTGGTCATGTTTATCGGTCTTGGAGTGGATTTTGCCATCCATCTGGGCTTGCGCTACCAGGAGGCCGTGGGCTCTCAAAGTAAAAAGGACGCGCTGCTCAACACCAGCCTTGGGGTTGGACCTGCCATCAGCCTTTGTGGTGTCACTTCTGCCTTTGGCTTCCTGGCATTTGTGCCGACGGAGTATCTCGGACTGGCGGAACTCGGCATTATTTCCGGCGGCGGAATGATCATCGCGGTCGCCGTCAGCCTGACCGTGATCCCCGCGTTTTTTGCCATCGTGGACGAACCGGTATGCCTGCCAAGACCGGATTATCTATCGGTTCTATCCGATGTTCTTTACCGCTACAGGAAAGCGGTTGTGGCGGTAACATTTGCAGCCGCAGGATTAATCACCTACATCGCCAGGGATGCCTATTTTGATTACGGGACCTTGTCACTCAAGGATCAGAATTCAGAAGCCATGATGACCTTCCGTGAACTGCAGCGTGAGGACATTATTACCGACTATGCGATTAGTTATATCGCCATGGACATGGATGCGGCAGAAGCAGCTAAAAAGAAGCTGCTACAGCTGAATTCAGTCTCCGAGGTGATAATTCCGCAGGACTATGTTCCCACTGACCAGGAAGAGAAACTCAATATCCTGGAAGATGCACAAATCATACTGGCCAGTGCTTTTTACGCAGAGATAAACCCTGCCCCCTACGGCGACTCGGAACGGGATGAATTTATTCAGCGACTCCTTCGGGCAAGCGAAACCTATATTCGCTCACCGGTGGCGGACCCTGCACTCAGGCAAGCGGTGCAGCGGTTACATCTGTCACTAGGTCAACTTGCCATCAGCGATACGCATATTAAACAGGCTTTTGAAACGAACGTGATCGCACCCGCACTCGAAGAACTTGCCTGGCTTGAAAATGCTGTTTCTGTCGGACAGGTTGAACTTGGCGATCTGCCGGAAAAGTTTCGCCAAAGACTGATATCGGAAGATGGCGAAGTTGTGGTCACCATCAGCCCGAGCGAGGACATTGTCGCGGTAACCGCATTGCGCCGATTCACCAGGGAAGTCCAATCTGTTATCAAGGATGCAACGGGAAGACCAGTGGTTGACCTGGGCATAGGTGAAATAGTCGTCACCGCTTTCCAACAGGCGACTGCCATTGCTGTAACAAGCATCATGATCGTGCTGCTGCTAGTGTTGCGCAGCTTCGTGGATACCATTCTGGTATTTATCCCACTTGCCATGACAGCGATGATGACATTTGCAACTTCCGTCATGATCGATCTACCACTTAATATGGCCAACGTCGTGGTGGTACCGCTGATTTTTGGACTCGGTGTCGATAATGGCATCCATATCGTCCAGCGCTTCCATGAATCACCTGACATCAGGGACCTGTTCAAATCCAGCACACCAAGAGCGGTGTTTCTCAGCACGCTGACAACCCTGGGGACGTTCGGGGCTTTGTCCTTTTCAGGTCACCAGGGCATCTACTCCATCGGCGTGCTTCTCACCTTCGCGTTGAGCTCACTGATGGTCCTGACCCTGGTTTCACTACCGGCATTGCTCTCATTATTCTCCACCACCAGAGCAGTCGTTAGATGATGCCAGGGAAGCTCTGATTTAGAGGATATTCCCTAGATAAGAAAGGGAACCAGCGCTTTCCTCTGCGCCGGATAATCAGGAAAGGTAGTGCCATACCACTTGTGATGGGCAATGGCCCTCGGCACCAGATTGGCCATTGTCCAGATGAGGAATACCAGGCCAGCAGTCGACCAGGTCAGCAGCGCCCAGCCTCCCCACTGAATGATCTCGCCCAGGTAGTTAGGGCAACTCACATATTGGTACAGAAACCCGCGGGGTATCTTGTAGCCATCTTCACCGGGACCACGAAGATCACGCAGGATGGCATCTGAGCGTTTGGTCATGACATAACCGGTTGCGTACAGGATGACACCGCCGATAAAAGCGGGTGACTTGAGCCAGCCGGGTCCGTACTGGTCGCCGTGAAAGACAAAATGGTAACCGATGAGATAGGCATTGATGCTGTTAAAAAGGACTGCCATCGCTATGATGACAACAGGCATTGATCGCGTGCCTCGCAAGGAGAAAGGATAGATAAACACACGATGGAAATAGTGCAGCTGCCAGATTAAGAAGAATACCAGCGTCACGACGGACAAATCCATCTCGAACAGCATAATATACGCCACTAGCAGGGATGCCGGGAATTCCATCACAAACCAGCCAAGACGATTATCGATTGCAGGTCCCCAGCCCCCTCTAGAAAATCGCCCATAGGGTGCGGTAACAAACAACAGCACGAAGAATACGACCGGTGCCAGGGCCAGCATCATCCAGATTACATTTTGGTACAGCACCGGTGAATTCATTGGTAAGAACTTCCCGTCAGGCCCGAATTCTAATAACTACATCCAACCATGGCAGCCACCTGTCCCTCTCCTGCAACCGGATTCACCAACGGTTTGTGTAAGATGGTATCACCCTCTAAGATGCATTTTTCCAACATAACGCATCGCCCATGACTTCAGGTTTCGAATTTGAGCTGGAGGACGACCCGGTTCCGATTGTCATTAGGTTTCGTACCCTGTTGAAACACGCTCTTGCAAACCCGGGCCATGCTGCCATCGCCAGATCAATTACCGGCAGCTTTTCCCTGGTATCCACCACGGACCCCCAATCCCTGACGGTTAGGATTGACACTCATCATATCCACATCAGGCATGGCATCAGCGACAGCGCAAAAATCATCATCAGGCTGAATTTTTCAAAAATGTCGGAACCTGGTTACAAACCTGTGGTTGAAGGTTTCCTGAGGCATCCCTTGTTTGCCTATCGAGTCGGCCAATTACTCAATTTTCCCGAATCAAGCTGGGCTGATGATGCCAAGAGATTCTGGGACTGCGCACACTCGCTAACGGGAATGCCGGGCGCTATCAAATTCATCAGTACCGACGAGAACCGGGATCTTCTGGTTGGTGATGGGGAGCCGGATGTAGAAATCAGCGGTGAATCAAAAACCCTGTCAAACGTGCTTTCTGGAACAACCGTCCTCATCGCCGAAGTAATGGCAGGCAAGATTCGAATACAGAGTTCACTGCACCACCTGAGTGTCCTTAGTGAAGCGACGATCAAAATGATGCTGGGGGAATTCGACCATGGATAACAAACCTTTCCGGGGCGAAGAAAATCTTGAGTCCTGGCTCGACCGACATCACATTGATATTATTCGTACACAGGCTACCAACCTTGAAGGGGTTGGTGTGGGTAAATATTGTCATCGGCGTAAATTTACAAAGTCCCTAGAAGATGGCCTTGGTATTTCCGACATGTCCCTCGCCATGGACCTGGGAGGAATGCCCCACCTGACATTCTGGCACCCTTTCAGGCACAACACATTGGGTGACATCGCATTGAAACCAGACCTGAATACACTGATTCCCGATGGCAATGACCCGAATCTGGGGCACTGTATCTGTGATTTTATACAGGTGGATGGAACCCCGATCAACCTCTGCCCCAGGACCAACTTAAAGCGACTCGTACGGGATATCACTGATATGGGGTATGAAGTGAAGGCAGCATGCGAGCTAGAATTCTACCTGTTCAAGGATTCATTCAAAGACGCCCGCTGCAAGAAATATCAGAATCTTGAAGCTGTGGGCGCCTCCAAGTTACGAACCATCTACTACCTGCGCAATGCTTACCATGCCAAGACATTTATGGATGAGGTCACTCAACGCCTGGATTGCCATGGCATAGACTGGGAGGGCTGGAGTGACGAAAACGGGGTCGGCCAGGTCGAATTGAATCTCACCCCGACCGATGCAGTGGCAATGGCCGATGCGACTGTGAGAGCAAAGCAAGTTATCTATGAAGTCGCGGTCGACTTCGATATGAGCGTGACCTTCATGGCCCACCCTGTTCCGGGTTATTCCAGCGGTATGCACATGCATCATTCACTGACCAAAAATGGCGAAGCCGTTTTTTATGATGCAGACCAACCGGATAACCATTCTGATCTGCTGCGCCACTGGATTGGCGGCATGATCAAGACCATGCCGGGCGCGGTGTCCTATCTTTGCCCCACCATCAATTCGTTCAAACGCATGACCGAATTCGCTGCACCACCATTAACCGCCACCTGGGGTGAAGAAAACAAATCCTGTGCACTACGTCTGGTTTCAAGAAGTGCGGGTTTAACCCGGGTGGAACATCGACTCGGGGCTGCAGACGTCAACCCGTATCTGGGTCTGGCGGTTATCCTTGCCGGGGGTATCGCCGGTGTGCGTCACCAGATAACGCCACCCGACGAGTTCACGCATGTCGGCTGGTGCCTGCCCGAGAGTTTTAAACGCTTGCCCAGAACCATAATGACCGCCGTCGAGGCACTGGACGACGACACCCTCCTCAAGGAAATTCTGGGGGCAGAGGAAGTGGAGTATTGGATCAAGACGCGCAAGCTGGAGTGGCTTTCGTTTCATACCGAAGGGGGCGACCCTGACAGCAAGCAGGCGACGCCATGGGAATTCAAGCGATATTTCGAGATTGTCTAGGTTAAGGGGGACAGTTTACTCAACCACCCTGGCGTAGGTGTAATCCGGATCCTGTCCCAGGACCCTTCTCACGACCCCCTTGAGTTTCGGATGTTGCACATAGGCTGAACCGGTCTGCGCAATGGGTAGCAGGGGCACATCATCAATGATGATTTTTTGCAGTTCTGCCGCAGCACTCATGCGCTCGTTCGGGTTGGTCGACCCCTGCAACAGTCGAAACCATCGATCATACTCCGCGTTTACATATTTCCCGCGGTTGTTTGGATTCCATGAGGCCAACAGGTCGGCATAAGTCACTATATCGTCAAAGTCCGGATACCAGCTGGATAGCACCAGATCAAACTGACCTGCCCTGGATTTATCCAGGTATTGTTTAAACGTCTGCTGGTCGACCTTGACTCTGATACCGAGCGATTGCCAGAGCAGTCCCTGGAAGAATTCAGCGACCTTTGCGCCTGTGGGTGACGTGACCGTCAGCAGCGTTATTTCAGGCAGTGATTCGAGCTTCAATTCCCTCTTTACCTGCTCAATGAGTCGCTTTGCCTCCATCGCATCCGGTTTAACAATGACAGGCGGATACTCCACGGAAAATTTATCCTCAACACCATTCAGCCAGGACGGAAATAGAGAAACAGCCGGTTTATATCCGGGAATGGCAATAACCTTGTTGACAAAAAGACTGGTATCGAAGACCAGCTGGATCGCCTTGCGTATCTTCCGCTGTGACGTGATATGACCTGGGCGGTGATTAAACCAGATAAAGGCGACACCGCCAGAAACAAATGTCCTGAGGCGCAGTCCCTGGCTCAATGCATCACGTACAGTTTCCGCGCCAAGTCTTGCCAGTGCAATGCTACCGTCGCGATACAGGTTGAGCCGTGTTCGATTATCCTCCGTGATATAACCCACGTTAATCTCGTTAAGGTGGATGGCAGCAGCATTCCAGTAGTTCGGATTCTTGTGTATCGCCATGGATGCGCCATGGGTCCACGCGGTTAACATAAAAGGACCGTTGTACAGCAGCTGATCGGCCTCCGCAGCGTATTTTCCCTGTCGTGATCGATAGAAGCTTTCTTTCACTGGGAAAAATGTCGTATGGGCCATCAGGCTGATGCAGTAACCACAGGGTCGCTCGAGGGTGACTTCCAGCGTGAAATCATCAATTGCGGATACGCCAAGTTCGCTGACCGGTAGTTCTGCGTTTTGAACTTTCTCGGCATTTTTAAGGGGAAGCATGATCGCGGCGAATGGCGCAGCGACTTCAGGATCGTTCACCATTCTCCATGCGAATACAAAATCCTGTTCAGTTACCGGGGTTCCATCGGACCACCTGGC
>JACZXW010000150.1 GCA_022571415.1 Pseudomonadota bacterium | reverse complement strand
TCGTCCTTGATTAGCAGGCAGATTGTTGGGGGAATACAACATCGGATGAGCCGTGCGATATGTTTGCTCGCCGTTTGGTTGTCGTTAGTCATAGCTAGCTCTTTGTGTCTCGCAAGCGACCCATCTGATGAGCAGCTTTACGACATTGACATACCGTCGCTAAATGCTGCCGAGGCGCTAAATCGTTTAGCTGAACAAACCGGCGCCATAATGCTTTTCCCTTACGATCTTGCATTATCCCGACAAGCCAATGCGGTACTCGGGCGCTTTACACTGATGGATGCCTTGGGCGACCTGCTTAAGGACTCCGGACTTTCAAGCGGCCTTTCCGATAAACGCGTGATTCAAATCGCTCTTGACGAGCCGGTTGATCGCAAAGAGGAGCAAGGGAAAATGGCTACCGTAAAAGTACCGCTCAGAAAAAAAGTGGGCACGTTTTTTGTGTCTTTATTCGTCGCATCTGGAGCTATTGCGCAGGAATCGGCAGACGCGGAAGACGCTGCCGATGTGATCGAAGAAGTTGTTGTTACGGGTTCACGTATTCCTCGCGATAGCTTTAACCTTTCCATGCCGATGATTAGCGTGGGTGCTGAGGCCATCACCGATGCTGGATTGGGCTCATTGGCAGAGATTCTGATCGACGAAATACCATCGCTCTATGAATCAACCAGTCACACCAATTCGCAATCCCAGATTGGCAACACCGGTGTGACGTCCATGAACTTGCGGCGACTGGGAAGCAACAGAACCCTGGTCCTGATTGATGGTCGTCGCGTTGTCCAAAACGCCTACGGTGGTAGATTTGTCAGTCTTAACACCATTCCCACTGGAATGGTTAGTCGCGTCGAAGTCATTACGGGTGGTTCTTCCGCGACCTATGGTTCAGATGCTGTTGCCGGTGTGGTTAACATCATCACTGAGAAAGATAAAGTAGGCTTTGGTTTTGATACTCGTTATGGTGTCACCGCGGAGGGCGGTGGTGAAGAATTCACCATAAATGCAGATTTTGGCACTACTTTTGCTGACGAACGTGGCTACCTGTTCGTTGCTGTAACATACGATGAACAGCGTGGCATTGACAACAGTGACCGTGACCGTGGACAGATTGAAGCCGATTTCGACTATAACACCACGCTGTTGTGTAACGAGTTTCAGACCGTGACTGGTGACCAGTGTACACGCGACATTGCTTCGCCTGCTGATTATCGTGATCGCAGTGACGGCACGGCCGGCGGCGTGTTCTCAGAAGGGCCTGGTAAATGGTGGTACAACGAAGATGGCCTGCAGACAGGCTGGTCGGAAGAGCGGGACGGTCTCTTCAGTAGGCAGTGGGACGTGGTCAAAATTCCAAATGAACAAATCGCCGTGGCACTCAATGCCAGTTACGAGCTGTCAGAGACTACAAAAGCTTATTTCCATGGGCAGTACAGCAAAAACGATTCGTTCAATTTCAAATCTCCCGAAGACGATAGTGAAGCTAGTGACGTTGCGACCATTGATCGAGTAACGGGTGAGCCGGGTGAAATACGACCCGGTCACATTGCGGTCGATAATCCGTTTCTTCTTGAGTCTGCAATTGCCCTTGATCCGGATTTTCCCGCGAACTGGAATGGTGATTGGGACCGTCGGTTTTTTGAAGTCGGCAACATAACCACCGACAATGAGCGTACGACCTGGCGTACCTGGGCAGGTTTGCAAGGCAGCATGTTTAGCGATGAGTGGGACTGGGATGTCTCTGTTGGTTATGGTCATTTTGAACAGTTTCAGGTCCGGTCCAACGAACTTGACGTAGCCAAGGTAATTCCGGCGCTTGACGCCGAATACGCTGCTGACGGCGTCACGATTCAGTGCGCTGATCCGGACGCTCGCGCGGCCGGTTGCGTGCCACTGAATCTCTTCGGTATCGGCTCGATTACCCCGGCAATGGCCGACTGGATTCGTGTTAATCCGATAATCAATCCGACCATCGAACAGATCAATGTGCTTGGTTTCATTTCTGGCAGGCTGTTTGATATGAAGGCTGGCCCGGTCGGTGCAGTATTCGGTTTTGAATATAATCGTGACGAGATGGATCTGAGAGTCAGTGACGGGCCCCGCTTCGGTGGCATCACCTTTAATCTTGTTCCACAGATTCAGGGCGTCATTGACGTCAAGGAAGCGTTTGCTGAAGCGTCATTCCCTTTGGCCGAGAATCTAACCGCAGATGTTTCATTCCGTGTTGCTGACTACAGCCCGAAAAACATCGGTACCGTATTCAGCTACTCAACAGGCGTGATTTGGGAACCGGTTGAAGGTTATGTTCTTCGTGGGAACTTATCTCGCGCGCAGCGTGCGCCGGACATTACCGAGTTGCTGTCTCCACGGCGTGGTGACTTTGATAGCTTCAACGATATTTGTGCTGACGTTTCGGCCACGTCGACAGGGCGTGGTCACGATAACTGTCGATTGGACCCAAAAATTGCTGCATTAATCGCCGCTGATCCAAATTTTGTCCTAGAAGACGAGAACAATGGCTATTCACCGAGTGCGGGCAATACAGAATTGTTCGAAGAAACGGCCGATTCCTATACCGTCGGTATCAGTATCGCGCCTGCTTTCCTTGAGGGCTTCAGGCTTGCCGTGGATTACTATGACATCACCATCGAGGATGCAATCATTTCAGTTGAGAATGCGGAGATCTTGAAACAATGTTATGCCACATCAGTCACCTTCGGTGAGCCCAATCCGTTCTGTGATGACATTACTCGTGACGGTGAGGGTCAGCTCATCGAAGTCTTACAACGTCAACTTAATCTTAATGAACAAAGCACTAGCGGATTCGACGTGGCCATGGATTACACGTTTGAGATGGCAAGGTATGGCGACCTGCAGCTAGTATTAAACTACACGCACATCAATAAGCATCAAGCGAAATTTGAGGGTGTTGATGGGCTGGTCGTTGAGGACTTTAACAATCAACTTGATTTTGGTGTCTTTAAGGATGTTGGTACAGCCTCGCTTGCCTGGAGGTTCAATGACTGGCGTGTTCGCTGGCGTACCACGTGGAAGGGTCCCATCATTGATCACCAGGATCGTGTTGATGATTACCTGGAGCGATTCGCAAC
>JACZXW010000064.1 GCA_022571415.1 Pseudomonadota bacterium | reverse complement strand
TCACCCCAACTCCTCACCAACAGATTGTCATCTTCAGAGTCGCCTTCGACCACCGAGTCATCCGGTAAATTAGGTATCGCCCAGACAATTTCACTCAACTCGGACTGAATCTCCTCCAGTTCGGATTTTTGTTCGTCCAGCAGACTACCCAGAGAAGAGACTTCTGCCAACAAAGAGGCAACGTCATCACCCTTTGCCTTTGCTTTTCCGATCAATTTTGAACGAGCGTTGCGTTCGGCCTGCAAGGCTTCTGTCTTTACCTGCACCTCCTTGCGGCGGGACTCCAGTTCCTGAATCGCGGACACATCAAGTTCAAATTTCTTGGTCAGCAATTTAACTGCAACAGCTTGCAGGTCTTTTCTGATAAGTTTCGGATCAAGCATTAGGCCAACTTGGGTCAGATTTTCGCGGCGCAAATAGTAACAGACCACCGTCCGGGCGTCACACCTGTCCTGAGCCCGCGAAGGATCTCGTAGGACCTGCGAGACCCTTAGACTAGGCTCAGGGTGACAAGGCTATGTACAATGCTAATTACAGGAGAAAAATTTTATGACTATCCAGCTTCGGCAGATCTGCCTCATCGCACGCGAACTTGACTCAACCCTTGCAAATCTCACCAGTATATTTGGCATCAAACCCTGTTTCGTCGACCCGGGCGTTGGCGTATTCGGGCTGGAGAACACCCTGCTCCCCATCGGTAGAAATTTCCTCGAGGTGGTCGTGCCGACTGAAGACGGCACTGCCGGGGGCAGATACCTCGACCGGCGCGGTGGTGATGGCGGTTATATGGTGATCTGCCAGGCAGACAGCAAGGAGAACCAGCAGGCAGCCAGGCAAAGAGCAATAGACAATGGCATTCGCATTGCCAACGAGTCTGATCGCAAGACCTGGAACATCTGTCAGCTACACCCTCGCGACATGATTGCCTCATTCCTGGAAATTGACTGGGATGTTCACAATGACTTCAACGGTAACTGGGAACCCGCAGGCGGCCTGGGCTGGGAAGACAAGGTCAAGCAGGATGTGACCAGGGACTACCTGGGCGTGGAACTGCAGGCACCCGATCCAGTGGCCCTGGCGGAGACCTGGAGCAAGGTGACTGATCTGCCCGTTGAGCGTGATGGGTCGGAGCTGCGCATAAAACTCAATAATGTATCCTTGCGTTTCATCGAGGCAACAGACGGTCGCGGTCCGGGACTGGGTGGACTCGATCTCGCTGTCAGCGACAGGGACCACATCCTGGCAGCTGCAACAGAACGCGGATGCTATGTATCAGACGAACAGGTCGATGTTTGCGGCGTTCGTTTCTACCTGCACGACTAGGGCACAAGGCGTGCGATGAACATGCCGAGTGCGGCCGCCAAAACACAAATCAATAGGCTGCTGATCATATAAACCGATGCCGCCAGGAATCGTCCTGCTTCCAGCAGACCGAGGGTTTGCAGGGAGAAGGTCGAAAACGTCGTAAAAGCGCCGAGAAACCCGATCATCACGGCAGAACGCCAGGCGACGGGCAATATTACGCGCTCCACGAGAAAAACAATGCCGATCGCCAATGATCCCAGGATGTTAACGATCAGGATGTCGTAGGGGAATCCGTCACCAAGCCAGAGGACTCGTCAGGTTGACCGCCCAGAACCGGGACACGGCGCCGAGCGCACCACCCAGGGCGATTAATGATCTCGCTCATTCGTTGTCTACGCCATCAGGTTCGCTGTAGCGTTTTAATCTACTGGCCTGATTCAGCTTCTTCAGGTAAGCCAGCTTTTCCGCTATCTTGATCTCCAACCCTCTGTCCACCGGATGATAGTACTCACGATCTACCAGTTGCTCCGGAAAGTAGGACTCGCCGGGAACGAAGGCATCATCAAAGTCATGAGCGTACTGGTAGTCATCGCCGTAACCCATGGACTGCATCATTTTCGTCGCAGCATTGCGCAGGTGCATCGGTACTTCAAGTGAAGACTGGGCAACCGCATCTGCTTTCGCATCCGTAAAGGCTGTGTAGACGGCGTTACTTTTTGCTGCAGAGGCGAGGTAGACGATGGCCTGGGCAATGGCCAATTCACCCTCGGGACTGCCCAGTCGTTCCTGGACTTCCCAGGCGTTGAGCGCCAGTTGCAATGCTCTCGGATCTGCATTGCCGATGTCTTCTGACGCCATTCTCACGACACGCCTGGCGATATACAGTGGATCACAGCCACCATCGAGCATTCGCGCAAACCAGTAGAGGGAAGCATCCGGGGACGAACCTCGAACCGATTTATGCAGTGCAGATATCTGCTCGTAGAAAATGTCCCCACCTTTGTCGAAGCGCCTGAAATCTGAACCAAGCACTTCTTTAACGACCGCCTCAGTGATCTCTGCCCCGGTAACCAGGTCCGTGGCAACTTCCAGAATATTAAGCGCCCTCCTCGCATCACCATCTGCTGCCAGGGCAAGCTGATTAAGCACTTCAGGCGTTGCATCCAGGTTGAGTTCTTTCAGCCCAGACCCATGTTTCAGCGCACGTTTCATAACGCTGATCAACTGCTCCGTGGACAGAGGCTGCAACTTGTAAATCCTTGCCCGGGACAGCAAAGCATTGTTTAGTTCGAAGGAAGGGTTCTCCGTTGTTGCGCCGACAAAAATAACGGTTCCATCTTCAACATAAGGCAGGAACGCATCCTGCTGGGCCTTGTTAAAGCGATGCGCCTCGTCAACAAACAACAGGGTTTTTCTGCCCGTCGCCTGACGATGCTGCTGGGCCACAGCGATGGCTTCCCTTATATCCTTTACACCGGCCAGCACCGCCGAGATGGATTGAAAATGTACATCACATAATTCGGACATCATCCGTGCCAGCGTGGTTTTGCCGACCCCCGGCGGCCCCCACAAGACCATGGAATGCAGACTGGAGGTTTCTATGGCTTTTCTCAGCGGTTTACCCGGAGCAAGCAGGTGTTCCTGGCCGACAAAGTCGTCCAGACACCGGGGACGCATGGTGGCGGCCAGCGGCTGATAAACATTCTTGTTGTCGAATAATGACATGACTAAACCAGGTTACCGATCATCAATGACATCGACATGGTCTGGCACATCGAAACTGAACCGTTCCTCTGGAATATGTTCATTCACTTCAATATGCTCAAGATTGATTGTCGTCATCTGACCGGTCACCGCATTGATCTTTATGGCTGACGGTATACCGTCATGGAATTCCAATGCAAGGGATTGAAACAAACTGGTCTCGGATACCGGCTGTAACAAAAAGTATTCACCCTCTTCATCTGCATATCCGCTAATTTCATAGCTATCTTCAATCTTGTCTATGTTGCTGCTGAATAACAGGATTGGTACGCGGCTCAAGTCCAGGTTTAACTTGTTTACAATCACCTGTTCCAACTCTTCATCGTAAATCCAAAAATCTGTCCCGTCAGATACTAACGATTGTAGCGAGGGCGAAATTGTATCCACACGGAAACGATTGGGTTTCGATATCCAGATTTCTCCACTGTAGACGGTAGAATCGTGATCGTTTGAAGTATTCTGCTCAAACTTTCCCGAGAGCGTAGAGATATGGGAGAGATAGTTGCTCAACAGTTGCGAATAAGAAACGGGTTCATCAGCGTATAGCGGGTAAAACACGAGAGTGCAAAGGATGGCGGCTGACTTAATCAGGCGGGGCATTAGCCAACACCTCACGGGAACCGTTAGAATTCATTTCACTGACGATTCCGACCTGCTCCATGGCCTCGATCATTCGAGCAGCCCTGTTATAGCCGATTCGTAATCTCCGCTGTACCGCCGAGATAGACGCTCGCCGTGATTCAGTAACAAATTGCACCGCCTCGTCATACAACGGATCAGCCTCATCAAAGCCTGCATTTGAATTAGCCGCATTACCCGGTAGCAGATCTGTGTCCGTTCTGACATCGAGTATTGATGCAAGGTAATTAGGCTCGCCGAGTTCTTTCCAGCTCTCAACGACCCTATGCACTTCATCATCATCCACAAATGCACCATGGACCCTGATGGGTACGGGAGTACCTGCCGGAAGATAGAGCATGTCACCATGGCCTAACAGTTGTTCTGCTCCGCCCTGATCAAGAATCGTCCTGGAATCAATTTTACTTGAAACCTGGAACGCAATCCGTGTAGGAACATTAGCCTTGATGAGTCCGGTAATCACATCTACGGAAGGACGTTGGGTTGCGAGAATAAGATGTATACCCGCGGCTCGCGCCTTCTGTGCAATTCGAGCGATAAGTTCTTCAACCTTTTTACCCACGATCATCATCAGGTCTGCAAATTCATCAATGACAACCACGATGAACGGCAAGGTTGCAAGATCAGCTGCTTCCTGTTCATCCTCATCAAGCAGTGGATCAGGTTGCCACAGGGGATCCTTGATCGGCTCGCCCGCTTTCTCTGCGTCCTTCACTTTGCGGTTAAAACCGCCGATGTTACGAACTCCCATGGCAGCCATCAACCGATAGCGTCTTTCCATTTCTGCCACACACCAGCGCAATGCGTTTGCAGCGTCTTTCATATCCGTTACGACAGGCGTCAGCAGATGGGGAATACCCTCGTACACAGCCAGCTCCAGCATCTTCGGATCCACCATGATCAGGCGCACGTCCTCTGGCGAGGCCTTGAACAGGATAGACAGGATCATGGCGTTCAGTCCAACGGATTTACCGGAACCCGTCGTTCCTGCTACAAGAAGATGTGGCATTCTCGCAAGATCCACCACCACCGGTTCACCGGAGACATCATGACCGAGGGCGAGCGACAAGGGTGACTGGGAATTATCATAGGCCTTCGACATCAGCACTTCACTCAACTTAACCACCTTGCGGTCGATATTGGGTATTTCGATGCCGATGACTGATTTGCCTGGTATCACCTCTACCACACGAACACTGATGACGGCAATGGATCGGGCCAGATCCTTCGCCAACGAGGAAATCCGGCTGACCTTCACCCCGGGTGCCGGCTGAATTTCAAATCGAGTAATCACCGGGCCGGGATAAACAGCGGTCACTTCAGCTTCAACACCATAGTCTTTTAACTTCAGTTCCAGCATCCGCGACATGGCTTCAAGATCATCAGGAGAATAACCCGTGTCCTGATCGCCATCTGCCGGGTCCAGCAGATGCAGTGCTGGAAGCCCATTGACGGCATCGATTTTGAACAGGTTTCCCTGTCGCTCTCGCACGACTCTTTCACTGACTTCCTTGGGCGCAGGCGGTGGCGCCTCGATCACCAGTGGCGGACGCTGCTGATTTTGTTCAACATGGCGCTCGAGTGCTTCACGACGAGCCCGGGTGGATTGTTTTACTTCCGCCTTCTGGATCCTTCGCATCATCATTCGATGCCAATTCAGCGAAATAAATCGAGCTCCCCGAATGGTCAGTCTCCCGGTTCCATCCATAACGCCAAGCCAGGAAATGTCAGCGAATGCGGTTAAGCCGAACAGGAAAACCGACAGCAGAATCAAGGTTGCGCCGATGTAACTGAATATCGGCACCATTACTTCGCTGAGTTCAAGGCCTATAATACCGCCGCTGCCTTGCCGGAGATGCGACCCGGTACCATAGAAATGCAACGCAGCAATACCAGCTCCCGCGACCAGTGTAAGCACAAGACCGAAGGTGCGAAAAAAGAATATCGTCCAGCTGAAACCCATTTCATTTTTGCGATCACGAAAAATTTGAAAAGATTGAAAGCCCAGCATGAGCGGAAATATAAATGCCATATATCCGCAGATAGTCAGAAACACATCCGCGATCCATGCGCCACTTATACCAACGAGGTTGGATACCTCCTGGTCGGTCCCGGTGTAGGTCCAGCCAGGGTCTTGAGGATCAAAACTAAACAGGGCGAGACTCAGATAGATGCAAGCTGATACTAACGCAATCAAGCCCCCCTCACGCAGACGCGGATACAGACGGTCAAGTACGTCGTGACTGTCCTGCTTTTTATTTTTTGCCAGCGGCACCGACTCTGCTCCAAGATTTAACGACAGGAATATCTATAATAATCAAACCCTTACATCATATATGGAGAATTGAAATTTATAAATCCTTTTATTCACTTTCTACCCATGAAATCTACCGGCTATTAGAGTCCTGCTGTATCATTGGCAACTTTTTGGGGTACCCCAACCGCACCGATCAGAGGGTTTGATGCAGGAAATTCACCATAAACTACTCATTCTCGGCTCCGGACCGGCCGGACTGACCGCGGCTGTTTACGCGGCGAGAGCCAACCTTGACCCTGTGGTCATCACAGGAATCGAGACCGGTGGACAATTGACCACTACCACAGATGTTGACAACTGGCCCGGCGATATCGAAGGCCTGCAGGGACCTGATTTGATGATCAGAATGCAACGGCATGCGGAACGATTTAACACTCAGATTGTGTTTGACCATATAAACAAGGCCGAACTCAAAGAGAAACCATTTCGTCTGCATGGCGACAATGCCATTTATACCTGCGATGCTCTGATCATTACCACCGGCGCTTCTGCGCGATATCTGGGTCTTCCCTCTGAAGAACAATACAAGGGCAAAGGAGTCAGCGCCTGTGCAACTTGCGATGGCTTTTTCTACAAGAAACAACGAGTGGCCGTGATTGGCGGAGGCAATACCGCCCTGGAAGAAGCCCTTTATCTTTCCAATATCGCATCTGAAGTCATCATGGTGCATCGGCGCGACAAGTTCCGGGGAGAGAAGATCCTGCAGAACAGGGTGATGGAGAAGAAAAATATCAACATCCAATGGGACTACACTCTCGATGAGGTACTCGGGGATGACATGGGTGTTACCGGCATGCGGATCAGGCATGTCCGGAGCCAGGCGACAGCAGATTTCGATTTGCAGGGTGTATTTATAGCCATTGGGCATATCCCGAACACCTCCATCTTTGAAAGCGAGCTTGAAATGCACAATGGCTACATTGATATCCAGTCCGGCCTCAAAGGCAATTCGACGGCAACCAGTGTTGCCGGTGTATTCGCTGCAGGAGACGTGGCAGATCAGGTCTACCGGCAAGCGGTGACATCTGCCGGATTCGGCTGCATGGCTGCCCTGGATGCTGAAAAGTTCCTGGATGTATGAGGTGGCTTGACCGAAGGTCAAACACCGAACCCGGCAGCAATTTGGCGTAGCAAGTTGTGGCTTGCGAAGCAAACACAACACCCGGCAGCAATTTGGCGTAGCCATATTGCGAGAGGGCATGTTGCGAGAGGGGGAGGTCAAACACCGTTGCAACTTAAGACTCCAAACACGACATGAAAGACAAAATCCCCCTGCTCGACCCCGACACGCTGGAATTTCCCTCTATCCACACAGCGTTGAAGGAACCCGAGGGGTTACTCGCCACCGGTGGTGACCTGTCCGTTAATCGTCTTACCCGCGCTTACCGGCAGGGAATTTTCCCATGGTACGAGGAAGGTCAGCCCATACTCTGGTGGTCTCCCGACCCCAGAACAGTGATTTTACCTGGCCGGTTCAACATCAGTCGCAGTCTGCGCAAGGTACTTAAGCGAAACAGGTTCGAAGTCCGCCGGGACACCGCGTTTGATACGGTCATTGACATCTGCAGCGAACCAAGGCAACGCGCGCAGGGCACCTGGATCACCACCGAGATGAAATTCGCCTACAAGGAATTACACCAGCAAGGACTGGCACATTCCGTTGAATGCTACCTCCATTCTGAACTGGTGGGCGGTCTGTACGGTATCGCCATGGGGAAACTTTTTTTTGGCGAATCCATGTTTCACCATGAACGGGACGCATCAAAAGTCGCCTTTGCGTTCCTGAATCGCCTGCTGCAGCAACAGAATTGTCCTTTGATTGATTGCCAGCTTCCCAATGAACACCTGGCCTCATTGGGTGCCACCCCGATTTCAAGAATTGAGTTTCAACAGTACCTGGATCTTTACGCTGACCACCCGCAACCGATAAACTGGGATAAACTGCCCACTCTACTGTCACCCTGGTAAAATACATTCAGACGACCGACATCAGACCCATATGGCTTCTCTTTCAGAACTTAGATTTTTTACCACGCCTGCGCACGATTGCAGTTACCTGGACGATCGCCAGGCGATTACGCTGTTCGTGGATCCACTGGCACGCATTGACACCAATATGTATTCAGCCTTGTCTGCGGTAGGTTTCCGTCGCAGTGGTAACCACATCTATCGACCCTACTGCCAAACTTGCTCTGCCTGTATTCCGGTTCGAATTCCAGTTGCTGATTTTCAACTGAAACGTCGCCACAATCGCGTCATCAACAAAAATAATGATGTGGTGGTCAAGCAGATTGTGCCCACCGTCAATGATGAATATTTTGACCTTTATCAAAAATATATTGTCGCCCGGCATGCCGATGGGGACATGTATCCCGCGGAGATCGAGCAGTTCGAGTCTTTCCTCGTCAACGGCAGAGAGGAAGCAATTTTCTTCGAATTCAGAATAAATAAGGAATTGCTGGCCGTTGCTGTCGCCGACAGGCTGAACCATGGCCTATCTGCCATCTACACATTTTTTGATCCTGAAAAGGAGAACCGAAGCCCTGGTGTACTGGCTGTTCTGCACCTCATCGAGGAGACCCACCGCTTATCTTTGAACTACCTGTACCTTGGTTACTGGATAAAGCAGTGTCAAAAAATGAATTACAAGATGGATTACAAGCCCATTGAGTTGTATATCAACAATCACTGGATCCCTCTTGACACGGATCCCCTCAGGGTTGTTTCAAGCTAGTCATTAGTCCCCCTGTAATTTCATTGAACCTTCCTTTTGCCATGAGCCTTGATTTGAGGCAAAATGCACGCCGTTTCCTAATCAGGCTTGCCTTCATATTTCATGGAGCCAGGGCTAGACTTTGAGGGGTTGAATGGCAAAGGAAGAACAGATCCAGATGAGTGGCACCGTAGTAGATACGCTACCTAATACTATGTTTCGGGTAGAACTTGAGAACGGCCACATCGTCACCGCGCACATTTCGGGGAAAATGCGCAAAAACTACATCAAGATACTCACTGGCGATACGGTCAAGGTCGAGGTCACACCCTACGACCTGTCAAAGGGAAGGATTACTTTCAGGGAGTAGCATCCCCCTTCTTTTACGCCTGCACCTTTTTTACCAGGCCAAAGACAGGGTCAGGCAGAAACTGGTTCGTCAATGATGATCACAAGCTCATCGTCTTCAACGATAATAGACACATCGCCGCCTTTTGCCAGCCGGCCGAACAGGATATCCTCAGCCAGTTCTTTCTTAATTTTATTCTGAATTAACCGCTGCATCGGCCGGGCACCCATCGTTTCGTCATAGCCATGGTCCACCAGCCAGTCGCGTGCCTCGTCGCTGACATTCAAAACAACTTTCT
The DNA here is from genome assembly GCA_022571415.1 of Pseudomonadota bacterium. Classification (GTDB taxonomy): domain Bacteria; phylum Pseudomonadota; class Gammaproteobacteria; order Pseudomonadales; family Azotimanducaceae. The sequence goes on along the minus strand of JACZXW010000064.1, from coordinate 4,997 downwards.
TGTCATCGAGTTGCACCTGGATCTCAACCAGGAATTTATCCGCAACAGTCTTGATAACCTCTCTCGGTAAAGAACGAAATTGAATAATGGTGTCGAGCCGGTTACGAAATTCCGGAGTAAACATTTTCTTCAGCACTTCCATTCCATCGGTTGAATGGTCCTGACGGGTGAAGCCAATAGAATTTCTGCTCATTTCCTGAGCGCCTGCGTTGGTCGTCATCACCAAAATGACATTCCTGAAGTCCGCCTTGCGCCCATTGTTGTCCGTCAGCGTGCCGTGATCCATTACCTGAAGCAGCAGGTTAAACACATCAGGATGTGCCTTCTCAATTTCATCCATCAGTAACACGCAATGTGGATGCTTGGTGATGGCTTCCGTCAGCAATCCCCCCTGGTCAAACCCGATATAGCCTGGAGGTGCACCAATTAACCTGGAGACTGTGTGGCGTTCCATGTATTCAGACATGTCGAATCTGATCATCTCAACACCCATAATTCTCGCCAGCTGTTTGCAGACTTCAGTTTTTCCGACACCGGTAGGACCGGAAAAGAGGAATGATCCAATGGGCTTCTCCCCTTCCTTCAGACCCGCACGTGATAACTTGATGGCACTCGCCAGCGAACCAATCGCTTCATCCTGCCCAAAAATGACCATCTTGAGATTTTTTTCAAGATCCCTGAGAACTGCTTTGTCTGAATGTGAAACACTGGCAGGTGGTATTCGAGCAATCTTGGCAACCATCTTTTCAACATCAGCGACACCAATCTGCTTTTTACGTTTACTCGGCGGCTGCAGCTGCTGGTAAGCACCCGCCTCATCAATAACATCTATCGCCTTGTCTGGCATAAATCGATCATTGATGTACTTGTCTGCCAATTCAGCGGCTACCTTTAACGCCCTGTCCGTGTATTTCAGCTGATGATGTTCTTCGAATCGGGTTTTCAACCCCCTGAGAATCTGGTACGTATCGTCTACGCTGGGTTCCAGGATATCAACCTTCTGGAATCGACGTGACAGTGCCCGGTCCTTGTCGAAGATACCGCGATATTCCTGATAGGTGGTGGAGCCGATACACCGAATTTCACCGGAAGCAAGCAGTGGCTTGAGGATATTGGAGGCATCCATGACGCCCCCGGAGGCAGCACCTGCACCGATGATGGTATGAATCTCATCGATAAACAGGATGCGGTCTTTTTCATTCTTGAGTTCGTTGAGCAGGCTCTTGAGCCTCTTCTCAAAGTCACCGCGATATTTGGTCCCTGCGAGCAAGGCACCAAGATCGAGGGCAAAGACGGTGCTTTTTGCAATAATGTCCGGCACCTGGCCATCAACGATTAATTTGGCTAGACCCTCCGCGATGGCAGTTTTACCAACGCCAGCCTCACCCACCAGCAGCGGATTGTTTTTTCTTCTTCTCGAAAGAATCTGTATTACTCTTTCAACCTCGTCATGACGGCCCACCAAAGGATCAATGAGCCCTTTCCTTGCCTGCTCATTGAGGTTGGATGTGTAAGCCTCAAGCGCGGTCGGGGTTTTTTCTTCTTCGCTTCCTTCCTCATCAATATTGTCAGCTGTTTCAGGATCTTCCTCGGTCCCATCCTTGCGAGTCCCGTGAGCGATGAAATTCACAACATCAATCCTGTTGATTTCCTGTTGTTTTAACAGATAAACAGCATGGCTCTCCTGCTCGGTGAAAATGGCAACGAGAACACTTGCCCCGGTAACTTCCTTGCGACCAGAAGACTGGACATGGAACACAGCGCGTTGCAGGACTCGCTGGAATCCCAGCGTCGGCTGAGTTTCACGATCATTCTCGTTTTTTGGGATCAGGGGAGTTGTCGCTTCAAGGAAGTCGTTAAGCTCTTTTCGAAGCTTTTCGATATCTGCACCACAGGACCGCAGTACTGTGACAGCCGCGGTATTATCCAACAAGGACAACAACAGATGCTCTACCGACATCAGTTCATGCCGCTTCGCCCTCGCATCCTTGAAGGCCAGATTAAGTGTAACTTCGAGTTCTCTACTAAGCATTTATAGTTCCGTTATTAGTTCCGTTATTAGTCCCGCTATATATTGTCTGTTGCTTCAATATCTGAAACAAGCGGATGCTGGTTTTCCTGCGCATACTGATTAACCTGGGCAGATTTTGTTTCTGCAACATCCCGAGTAAAAATACCGCAGGTTGCCTTGCCGATAGTATGAACGGCTAACATCACCTGAGTCGCTTTTTCCCTGTTCATTCCAAAAAACATCTGTAAAACCTCGACCACGAATTCCATTGGCGTGTAATCATCATTCAGCAACACCACCTTGTACATAGGAGGTTGTGCCAGCTTTGGCTTGACTGGTGCTTCGATAACACCAATGTCCCGATCACGTTCCGACTCCTGGTCACTATCGCTTGCTTGGCTTTCTACCATGTTACCCATTAGTTATGTAGCCTCAGGGGAAGGTTTCAAGTTCCCTGGCAATAATTCCTATTAGATATTCTAAAAGTTTCAGCTTTAAATTCACCCTTTTATTTCAACCATTTTACGCCCTACAGAAGGCATGCCAGTCGCCGTATGCGAGTTAGCCCTACCTATCTTGTGCCTATTTACCTGAAGACCACAAGTTATTACTTACAATTGTCCATAGTTCTTGACGCCGTGTCTTCCTTAGCCATAAAGTAGCAACAACCTTCGGTGCTGCGTACAAGCACCAAGCTGCGGGGTAGCCATGCCGACAGGTCGTGTGAAGTGGTTTAACAATGCCAAGGGCTACGGATTCATTCTGCCGGATGGCGGTGGAGAAGATTATTTTGCTCACTATTCATCCATACAGATGGATGGTTATAAAACACTGAAGGCAGGCCAGCTGGTAGAATTTGATATCCTGGAAGGTCCGAAAGGCTCGCACGCTGTAAATATTTGTCCAGCCGATACTCCCGACCAGCAGGAAGAAACAGCGTAATTAATTAAGAATGTACGGCAGCTGCCTGAATCAGACAGACTGCCGGTCTGTTTTTGCCAATATCAGGCTGTTACATATGCTCGATAATTGCGTCTCCAAATTCTGATGACTTCACCAGAATCGCGTCATCCATCAGGCGCTCAAAGTCATAGGTCACCGTTTTTGCTTTGATGGCGCCTTCCATCCCGGTCAAAATCATGTCGGCAGCTTCAACCCAACCCATATGGCGTAGCATCATTTCTGCTGAAAGTATCAGCGAACCCGGATTCACCTTGTCCTGGCCGGCATATTTGGGCGCCGTTCCATGAGTCGCTTCAAACAACGCAACTTCTTCCCCGATATTAGCCCCCGGTGCTATGCCAATCCCGCCAACCTCGGCAGCCAGCGCATCGGAGAGATAGTCTCCATTCAGGTTCAGGGTCGCGATACAGCTGTACTCCTCTGGCCGCGTAAGAATCTGCTGTAGCATGGCATCGGCAATAACATCCTTGATTATAATTTCGTTGCCGTTATTGGGGTTTTTCAGCGTGCACCATGGACCGCCGTCGAGCAACTGGGCGCCGAATTCCTCCCGCGCCAGCTGGTAGCCCCAGTCTTTGAAGGCTCCCTCGGTAAATTTCATGATGTTGCCTTTATGCACCAGTGTCACCGATGGTTTGTCATTATCGATCGCATACTGGATCGCCCTTCTGACTAAACGGGTGGTACCTTCCTTGGACACGGGTTTGATGCCAATCCCGCACTCAGTCGGGAAACGAATGCCGGTAACACCCATTTCGTCCTGCAGGTATTTGATCAGCTTGTCGGCTTCCGGCGTTCCTGCGGCCCACTCAATCCCCGCATAAATGTCTTCAGTATTTTCCCTGAAAATCACCATTTCAGTCAGTTCCGGGTGTTTCAGCGGACTCGGTACACCCTCGAAATAGTGAATTGGACGCAGACACAGATATAAATCCAGTTCCTGCCGCAAGGCTACGTTCAATGAACGGATTCCGCCACCGACCGGCGTCGTTAGCGGTCCCTTGATGCCAACCAGGAACTCGCGCATCGCGTCGAGCGTTTCTACCGGTAGCCATTCATCCGCGCCGTATATCCTGGTCGCCTTTTCGCCGGAATAAATTTCCATCCAGGCGATTGATTTCTTGCCTTCATAGGCTTTTTCCACCGCCGAGTTGACGACTTTCAACATTGGCGGGGTCACGTCTACCCCAATCCCGTCTCCTTCGATAAAAGGAATAATCGGGTGATCTGGAACGTTAAGTGTCATATCGGCATTGATGGTAATTTTGGTACCCGCTGCCGGTACGTTGATGTGTTGATAGGCCATACTTTCTCCGTATCCACTTCTAAATGGCTTGAGTGTGTGTTCAGCCTGCTACATTGACGGATAAGCTCTAGCAGCCTGGCCGGATTTCATATCATGTGATGGATTGTGTCACCGTAAATCGAGGAACAACGCGATACAACATCGAAATTGCGCCTTCCACAATAGTGCATCAGTTGAAGCGCGCGCGGAGTATAGCATTCCGCGCCGCGCTACGCACTGCTGCGCTGGAGTACTAGCGGTTCCAGGTATCCGCGGTCTGGATGTCAGAATCCCGCGTAGCCAACCAGCGATCGCCCGTTTCTGTTGTTTCCTTTTTCCAGAACGTTGCCCGGGTTTTCAGGTAATCGATGATGAATTCACAAGCATCGAATGCATTACCGCGATGGTGACTTGCCGCACCAACAAATACGATTTCATCGCCCGGGTATAACTGCCCCACCCGGTGAATCACGGTAACAGCCCTGACATCCCAGCGGGACATTGCCTCATCAACGATGGATTTGATCTGTTTTTCAGTCATCCCCGGGTAGTGCTCGAGAAACAGACCCGTCACCGGGTCATCATCGTTTATGTCGCGCACCACACCGACAAACACAGAGACTCCCCCAACATCATGTGATGCCCGCTGTAATTTGCGGATTTCATTGCCCGGATCGAAAGAAGCTGCCTGAATTGAAATACGGGCGGCGCTCCTGTACGAATTCATGGTCAACCCCC
>JACZXW010000063.1 GCA_022571415.1 Pseudomonadota bacterium | reverse complement strand
CGAGCAAGATCCCCTCTCGACTCGTTAATTCATCAATCGTAATGCTTTCCCTGTCCCTGAATTTTTCTTCCCCCTCAACATCAAATATCCACGCAATCTCGGCACCCGTTTTTTTTTCAATCTCCTGGTCAGAGTCAAAAAAGTCCAGATGCAATTCACGGGCAAGGAGTTTTCCAATGGTGGTTTTGCCGACGGCCATGGGGCCAATGAGAAACAGGTTTCTATTTTTGGATAGGTGCATCAGCAAAAAATGAGGAGCCGGAAGCTTTACCGCTCCCAGTTCTTATCACCCCTCTATCGATTGGTTAGAGAGTCCTTGATAATACGTGGAGTGATAAATATCAATAATTCCTGCTTTTGATCGCTCTTGGTATTCCTGCGAAAGAATCGACCAACATAAGGCAAATCCCCAATAAACGGGGTTTTCGTGACGGACTCCGTTGTTTGTGTTGTGAAGATTCCACCAAGCACAATAGTTTCACCATCATCTACCAACACCTGGGTCTTAATGGTATTTGTGTTGATGCTCGGTACACCGTTAAAAACCGCTCCCACCGTATCCTGTCTGATTTCCAGCTCCATGATAATGCGATTATCGGGAGTAATCTGTGGCGTCACATCAAGCCCCAGCACGGCATCAATAAACGAAACCGATGTGGCTCCACTTGACGACGCCTCCTGGTATGGAATCTGTACACCTGAAGATATGCTTGCCAGTTGTTTGTCTGCAGTGATTACTTTTGGCCGGGCTATCACCTCTGCAGAACCCTCAGATTCCAGCGCTGACAACTCCAGCTCGAGCAAGAATTTTTCATCCACGAAACCGATTGCAAAAGCCGTGGCATCGGGGTTGCCGATACCAAGGTCTACTATCAGGTGGTCCGGGCTGGTGAAGGACACTGGTCCACCAGCTGCGATCGAATCCCTTACTTCCCCAACGGTAGTCAGTGATCCACCCGTCTGGGTCAGCAACGACCCATCATTGTAGGAACCAAATCCAAGACCACCCCAGCGAATGCCCATGGATTCACTAAAATTTGAGCTCGCGGTCACGATGCGTGCTTCAATCAGCACCTGCCTTACGGGCACATCGAGTTTTTCCAGAACTAATCGAAATTCGTTAATCTTGGCTGTGGTTTCCGTCAGGATAATAGAGTTGGTCCTCTCATCGACAATGACCGAACCCCGGGCTGATAAAATACCTTCGTTCTCACCACTACCCTGGAACAAATTAAATATTTCGCTGGCGCTCGCATATTTGACTTCGATGAACTCCGTGCGCAGTGGTGCAAGTTCGGAAATTTGTTGCCTGCTTTCCAGTTCGAGCTTCTCACGCGCTGCCAATTCCGCGGCGGGAGCAATCATCAAGACATTACCCACCTGGCGCTTATCCAGGCCCTTGGTTTTCATGATGATGTCCAGCGCCTGGTCCCAGGGTACATTCTTTAAACGTAGTGTTATTCGACCAGCAACGGTATCACTGGCCACCAGATTCAAGTCTGTAAAATCTGCTATCAACTGCAGGACGGATCGAATCTCTATGTCCTGGAAATTGAGGGAAAGCTTTTCGCCCCGGTAACGAAAGGCGCTTTCCAGTGTGCCGTCTACATCACCGTCGCCGACAGATTTGACTTCGAGTATGAAAACATCGTCTGCCTGATAAGCGAGATAGTCAAACTCTCCCGTCGGCTCGATCATCATAACGGTATTGTTAGCTTCAGGTAGAGCATCAATAATAAGCACTGGTGTTGCAAAATCGCTCACATCAAGGCGACGCTGCAGACTTTCCGGAATCTCGGTTGCAGAAAATTCAATCCGTATCTTTCCACCCTGACTGGACACGTCGATACCGATACCAGGATCGGAAAGCTTGACGATAATTCTTCCCTCGCCAGCCTCACCCCGGCGAAAGTCAATTTCTTCAATCCTGGCCCCTTGCCGCTCATAAGAAACAGGTAAAGATACTTGTGTCCCGACGATACCCTGAGTGCCTGAGGCAAGCATGGAGGGTCCCTGTGCCTGTCCGACCAGCACATATAGCGAATTGCCCTCAACTCTAGCTGAATAACCTACCAATTCTGTCATCGAAACGATGACGCGCGTACGGTCACCCGCTTCAATGACGGTAACACTTCTTGCATTACCGCTACCCAGAGGGTGGTATTTTGAAGTTAACCTGCTAACGACACCCATGAGGTCGAGTGCGATTCTCGCAGGTTGTTCGATGGTATAGCCTGTAGGCATGGGAGGCACTCCATCAAATATCATTCGAATCTCCACCCTGTCTCCGGGTAAAGATGAAAACTCTATGCCTTCCATTTTTACTTCCGCCATCGAAACACTGGCGACTAGACCGAGCAAGAAAGTCATGATGAATTTCTGAACCCAGTGCTTCAATACAAACACTTTACCTGTGTCCGTGAGCATATGTACTCCCATCAATCTAGATATCATCAATCTAGCCCTTTGATTTCTATTGTTCTCGGCCTTCTCAGCCAACCGCTAGCGCCGTCACTCACGATTTCGGTAATATCGATTCTGGAATCATCAATACTCTCAATCTGACCCCACTGAGAACCCATGTAATCCCCAACCTGAACCATGTGAACACCCCCGGTGTTATCTTCCACCAACGCCCATGTCGAGTTGTTCTGCTGCAAAGTACCCACCATTGAAAGAGACGTAAGGTTAAATCTCTCAAGATATTGCTTCACGTGATCTTTCGGCGGCTTCACTCCAATGTTTTTTCTTTGTTCGGCTGTTTTTGGCGGCGCAACTGGCGGCGGATCAAACGGACTCCTGCGGTTAGCAGCGCCATAGGTAAAAGGCTGGTATGGCTCAAATTCCGGCAATGGTGCTAACTGGCCTTTGGGTTTGTCTGCAACGTCGTTCATGAAACCACGAATATCGGCATACTGGTCTTCGCTGGTACAACCCGCGAGCAACAGCATCAAACAGGCAAGTCGTAACAATTGTCGGGGTGTTGAGTTTCCCATTATTCGTTAGCCACTCTCATCGTTATACCGATAAGTTCTCGCGAGAATTGTCATACGCAGCAATCCTCCTTGCGTTTTACCAGGCTGCGCCCTGCGCCGGTCTGGTGTAATGGTGAAATCATGCAAGGTCACAATTCTTGAAAGGTCGGCGACATCGCTGACGAACGAACCCAGCTCATGGTATCCACCAGTGACGATTATCTGGATGGGTTTTTCGATATAAAATTCATGTAGTTCTTCGGGTTGCAAATCTATACTGGTAAAAGACAGTCCATTCTTGAGACCCACCAGCGTGATATCTTCTATAAGCCCTGGTATTTCCGTAGCCGAAGGTAATTGCCTGAGGATCGTCTTAAAGGACTCTTCCATTTCCTGCTGCTGCTTTCGATAGCCTTCAAGATGAAAGGCTTCATTAAACTTTTTCTCGTAGTCCACCCGTAGCTGACCTTCGCTCGTCTGCACCTTTGTAAGCTCTGTCTGGAGATTAGTGATATGCATGAAATAGCCGAGCGCCAGTGCTCCAGCAAAGGCGATCACCCACATTATCACCTTGATTGCCATGGGCCATGAACCCACATTGTTGAAGTCATTCAACTGATCCATGTCGAAGGTTTTTAAGCTCTCTATGAGATCTTGCACAGCCATGGCTAGTCCAACTCCTCTTTCTTTGGTGTGCTTTGTTGTACGCTTAAGGAAAACTTGCTGGCTTGGGGGCCATAGGCAGGGTCAGCATTGATGGCGGTCACATTAGGCAGGTCAAACCATTCGGATTCAGCCAGATTTCGAAGTTGACTGGAAATTCTGTTGTTTGATTCAGCGATGCCCTGGATGGAGAGTTTTTTACCCACGAGACGCAGATCCGTGAAAAAAACCCGTGGTGCCAGTCGCCTGGCAAGCTCATCGAACAGGCGCACGATGATGGGCCGGTTACCCTGCAAATTCTGAATAACCTTCATCCTTGAAAGTAGTTCATTTTTTTTCTGCTGCAATTGCTGGATTTCTGCAATCCTTCCTTCAAGAATCTTGATTTCACCGTTAAGGAAACTATTTCGCGCGGTCTGCGTGTCGATAGCGCTGTTATAAAAGCGGTCAAACCCGCCGACTATGAGCCCTGCAATCAGGAGCACACCGACAATCACATTGAGAAATTCTTTCTTTTTCTGTTCCCGCCGCTCTTCCCGCCACGGCAGTAGATTAATCTTGATGTCAGCCATGCGCTAACACCCCTCCCAACTCAGATCGGGAAATCAATCGAAACTCCTCAACGCAAGGCCGCACGCAATCATCAGGGCTGGCGCATCATTGTGTAGATTTTCCTGGCTCACTTTTGAAGCCAGTGACATCTTTGCAAAGGGATTAGCAATGGAACATGGTGTGCCTAGTTTAGCAGCAACCATTTCAGCCAGGCCCTCAATGGACGATGTACCTCCAGCAAGAATGATGTGATCAACATCGTCATAGGCACTGGACGAATAGAAAAACTGCAAGGACCTCGTCACCTGCTGAATCACCGCCTCTTTGAACGGTACCAGTACTTCCGTTTCATAGTCATCCGGCAAACCACCCTGTTTTTTAGCCAGCCCCGCTTCTTCAACCGAAAGGCTATAACGACGCTGAATCTCCTCGGTAAGTTGCTTGCCGCCGAAAAGCTGTTCCCGGGTGTAGGGCGCACCCACACCGGTAATAACACTCAGAGTGGTCATCGTTGCACCAATATCGATAATGGCAATGATCTGGTCTCCCTCTTCGGCGCCTTCTTCGATGAAATCTGCCCTGACCAGCTCGAACGCACGCTGCATGCAGTGAGCCTCTATATCAACCACCTTCGCTTTCAGTCCACCTAGCTCGAGCGCCGCCTCACGCATCTCAACATTTTCCCGGCGGCAGGCGGCCAGCAGCACCTCCACTTGATCCTCGCTTCGTGGCGATGGCCCCTGGACTTCAAAATCCAGCGCGACTTCATCCAGCGGATAAGGAATGTACTGGTCTGCCTCGACCTCAATCTGATTCTCCAGTTCATCTTCAGACAAGTCCGCGCCCATTTCTATGGTCTTGGTGATTACCGCTGAACCTGCGACAGCGACGGCCGCAAATTTCACTTTTGTCTTGCAGCGATCCGTCAGCCGAGCAATCGCTTCACCCACTCCTTCGACATCACTGATGTTCTTTTCCACAACCGCATTGTCAGGCAGCGGTTCCACGCCATAACTCTCAACCTTGTAGTTCCCTCCCGATCGACTCAATTCCAGCAACTTCACGGACGTGGAACTAATGTCCAGCCCGAGCATGTTTTCCGGTCCTTTTTTGAGAAAACCCAACACTATAATTTCCTAATTAGTACACGTACTTACAGTCGATATATGCAATATCACATTAAATAACACCTTTAACCTAATCGCAAACAATTTAAATGCAATAAATCCCGTAATTCATTCATTTATCGACAATTTCCTCTCCCTGCCAGGGCCAGATACCGAAGACAAATCAGGTTGAAAACAGGGGTCCTGGTATATGGAGATAATGCTTTGGGCGGCCTGACCCGAATATCCTGCGCAGCCGTTAAAAACACGACCTCATCTGCCCAAGGGGGTTGTCATTATAATCAAATTTGCCGGGAGTTCAGCTTCACCATTCGTCGCCAAACATCCTATACTTACTCCCTGTTTTCTTCGAAATCCTTCTCTGAATGCAAAAAATTGGCAGGATCATCATCTGGAACGCAGCAGCCGTCACATGTGGCAGCCTGCTCCTCCTGTCGGCCATGTTTCTCTACCTGAATCCGCAGATCCCGGATGCGGCCACCTTTAAGGATGTAAAAATTCGGGCGCCGATGCGGATCTACTCCGCCGACCGTAAATTGATCCAGGAATTTGGCGAGCGCCTGACGCCCATCCGTTATGAAGAAATTCCCCCGCTGTTTGTTCGGGCCCTACTGGACACGGAAGACAAGCGATTTTTCGAACACAGGGGCATAGACCTGATTACCCTTGCCAATGCCACCTGGCGGCTTATACGCGACCAGGGGTCGATTCACAGCGGTGCTTCCACCATCACCATGCAACTGGTAAAAAATATTTCAGGTGAATCCCAGATACGCTTTATCCGCAAGTTCAAGGAAATGCTACTGGCACTGAAGATAGAGCGCGAGCTGAGTAAAAAGGAAATCCTTACGCTCTACCTGAATATCATCCCCTTTGGAAAGCACGCTTTCGGTATACAGGCCGCCGCAAATACTTACTATGGGAGAGACATCGACCAGCTCACCCTGGCCCAAATTGCCATGCTAGCCGGGATTCCAAAAGCCCCAGAAGCCGGTAATCCCATCAATGGGCCAGGCCGGGCACTGACACGGCGCAACCTAGTTCTGCAACGAATGCTGGATCAAAATTCCATCTCAAGAGTGCAATTTGACTGGTCCAGCCAGGCCCCCCTTACTGCCAGGGTACACCAGAGAACAATCGAGTTACCCGCATTATACGTGGCTGAGATGGTACGTAGGCGCTTACTTACTAAATACGGCAGAGATGCATACAAGCTGGGACTCATCGTCCACACCACCATCGACAGCAAGATGCAGCAGGCGGCTGAGGCAGCCGTACAGAATAAACTCAACCAGTATGATCGTCGGCACGGATACCGGGGACCCGAATACCGGCGAATACAGGGATCTGACGAGTATATTGCCGCACCGGAATATGGATATCCGGCCAACTGGATTGCCTCCTTAAAGAAAGCACAAGTACTGGGCAACCAGCATCCAGCCATTGTCATCGCGACACGTGACCAGGAAATCGATGTACTGAACCGGGACCTGGAAACAATCACTATCGCCTGGGAGGGTATGAGCTGGGCAAGACCCTACCTGACGGTTAATTCGAAGGGGCAAAAACCACAACGGGCCGTCGACATTGTCAATGTCGGCGACTTCATCAGGATTGAGTACGGCGGTGGCAGCTGGAAACTCGGGCAAGTCCCCGACATTCAGGGAGCGCTGGTAGCGCTCGACCCAAGGATGGGCGCCATAAAGGCGCTGGTCGGGGGCTACGATTTCAACGCAAAACAGTTTAACCATGCTACCCAGGCAAAAAGACAGCCAGGATCAAACTTCAAACCATTCTTCTATGCGGGTGCACTAGAGAACGGTCTGACCGCGGCAACCATCTACAACGATGCGCCCATCGTATTGCCAGGAGGCGAGCTGGAGGAAACCTACCGGCCGAGAAACTCAGGGGGCACATTCCAGGGCAATTTGAGGCTCCGGGAGGCATTGTACCGCTCGGTAAACCTGATCTCTGTCCGGGTGATTCTCGACTATGGTCCCGCTAATGCAATCAACTACGTCAAGAGGTTCGGGTTCGATACCTCTAATTTTCCAAAGGACGTTCAGCTCGCCTTCGGGGGAGGTACTATCGCGCTCACTCCATTGGATATCGCAACCGGATACGCGACATTCGCTAACGGCGGCTTCAAGATTACGCCCTACCTGATAGAGCGAGTGTATTCGATCAATGATGATGTGGTTCTTCAGGCGACACCTGCAATAGCCTGCATGACAGACTGTGAAGACACAAAGCAGGCACCGCGGGTGGTCGAAGCGCGAGTGGCCTATATCATGAACAGCATCCTGTCCGACGCCATCCGGCTCGGCACAGGCACAAAGGCTTTTAGTGCGCTGCAACGATCGGACCTGAAGGGAAAAACTGGAACGACAAACAGCGCGGATATTTGGTTTTCAGGCTACACCCATGACCTGGTCGCCACATCCTGGGCAGGTTTCAGCAACAATAGCCCCGTGGGAAACAGGGAATGGGGTTCGACCACGCCCATCGAAACATGGATCGAATTCATGGCCCAGGCATTGCCCGCGGAAAGCAATTCGACGATTCTGGCCCGGCCGAATGGTATCGTGTCTGTGCGAATTGATCCCGAAACAGGATTTCGCGCCGATCCTTCAGACCCGGATGCGATATTCGAAATTTTCAGGGAGGAATTCGCCCCAACTGAAGATCCGGCCGGGAAAGAACAAGAATCCAACCCTTATCGACAGATCTTTTGACCCTTGAAGCAGCAGCACCAACCGTAAAATTAGCCTATCTGCTTACGCCTCTGTTACCAAAACGTTTGTTGAAGCGATCTATTCGTCCAGCAGTATCGATCATCTTTTGCTTGCCGGTGTAGAAGGGATGACATTGTGAACAAACTTCCAGGTGAAGGTCTTCACATAGAGTGGAATAAGTCTTAATCACATTGCCGCAACTACAAGTAGCGGTAATTTCCTCATATTTGGGATGGATGTCAGCCTTCATGGGATCTGCCTTGGTGTTAAATTTCGGCGCCTGTTTTCGGCACCTTTCGAAGAGTAGTCGATTCCAGCAGCGCTTTTTTAAGTGCACCGGGGCTCGAAAGGGTGCGAATCATACCAGAGTCATTTCGATTATCAAGGGATCCGAGGTTCCCTAAACACAGTGACGCGTTCACATTGAGTGCATAATATCCGCACAATGCCTGATTCCCAATTCACCAATCGACTACTCGATGTGGCTGTGCCGACACCCCTGAGGAAAACCTTCCAATACCTGCCGACCGAGGCTTGCGCGAACCTCAAACCAGGCTGCCGGATTCGGGTTCCCTTCGGCCAGCAGAAACTGGTGGGGATACTTGTCGGCTTCTCCGAAACCCCCACTGTAGATCAGTCAAAGTTACGATCCATCATTGAAATCATTGACCAGGAACCGGTGCTCTCCGCGGCCCTTTTGCGGCTCTGTATCTGGGCATCCAACTACTACCATCACCCCATAGGAGATGTTCTTGTCAACGCGCTTCCGGTGTCACTGCGAAAGGGTGTTCCCGCACACAACCCCCAGCAGGAACTGACAATTACCAGAATGGGTAACACGGTTGATCTCGACAAGCTGGGTCGGGCCCCGAAACAATTGGCATTATTGCAACTCGTTAGGCAGTCAGCTCTTGGCAAGGATGAAATCAGGGATCGAAATTTTCAACCTCACATCATCAGCGCACTACTGAAAAAGAAATTTGTGACATGGCAGCGCAGGGATCCCGAACCGCAATCTCTCCACCAGGTAATTCGCAGTTACAACCAGATCAGTCCGAGCCATCGGCAAAATCGCGCAATTGAACTCATCAAAAGTCCTGGAACTTACCTGCTGCACGGGATAACCGGCAGTGGCAAGACCGAAGTGTATCTGCGCGCCATAGAACGCGTACTCAACGACAACAAGCAGGCACTGGTGCTTGTACCGGAAATCGGACTGACGCCGCAGGCATTAACCCGGTTTACCGATCGATTCGCCGTCGAAATTGAAGTCGTCCATTCCGGATTAACCCCTAAAGAGAGATTAACTGCCTGGCAGAATGCAGCCAACGGCACCGCCCGGATCATCATCGGCACCAGATCGGCTGTATTTACACCTTTGCCCAATCCTGGTTTGCTCGTCGTGGATGAAGAACATGATGGCTCCTTCAAACAACAGGATGGATTTCGATATTCAGCCAGGGATCTGGCGGTCATGCGCGGGCAATTGGAGAAAATTCCTGTTGTACTGGGTTCCGCGACTCCCGCTCTGGAAAGTCTGCACAACTGCAAACTAGGAAAATATAAGCTGATCACCTTACCGGAACGCACAGCTGGCGCCAAAAAGGAATCCTATCGGCTGCTTAATATGCGCAACAGGGAACTGCAAGGGGGTATTTCCACAGAGCTGATAAAGCAGATTCGCGCCGAACTTGGGCAAGGAAATCAGGTGCTGGTTTTCATTAATCGACGGGGCTTCGCGCCCGTCCTCTACTGCCCGGATTGCCACTGGATCGCAAAATGCAGCCGTTGTGACGCCAGGCTGACCTATCACCTCGAACAAAGAAGTTTGATCTGTCACCACTGCGGAACCCACACATCGATCTTTGACAATTGTCGTCAATGCCAATCGTTCCAGCTGTTGCCGCTGGGTATGGGGACAGAGCGGGTGGAAGAAACCCTCTCATCCATATTCCCCACAGTCCCTGTATACCGAATTGATCGTGATACTACCCGGCGCAAAGGGGCGCTTGCAGATGTGGTGCACAAGGTAGGCACAGGTAAGCCCGCTATCCTGGTGGGTACCCAGATGCTGGCAAAAGGGCATCATTTTCCGGATGTCACCCTGGTGGCGATGCTGGATATCGATGCCGGATTTTTTTCCTCGGACTATAAGGCGATGGAGAGATCCGGCCAACTTATTTTACAGGTAGGCGGGCGCGCGGGAAGAGAAGCAAAACAAGGTAAGGTTATCCTGCAAACACACCTTGCCGACCAACCCATGTTGCAACAACTCATCAAGGAAGGTTACTCCGTGTTTGCAGATACTATATTAGCGGAACGTAAGTTGAACGGCTTGCCCCCTTTCAGCTTTCATTGTCTATTCCGTGCGGAGTCACCGCAAAAGCACACCGCAATGCAGTTCCTCGAAGACGTATCCAGGGAGCCTCTCTCTAACCCCTCTGTTGAAATGTTGGGTCCAATCGCCCCAGTTATGGAGAAAAGAGCAGGCAGGTTTCGAGCGCAGCTACTTTTTTCAAGTCGATCACGAATTTTGTTACATCAGTCCGTGGATGAAAAAATAAAGGCAGCCCAACTTTCCAGACTCCTGAATCGGGTTCGCTGGTCCGTAGACGTTGATCCTGCAGATCTGGCTTAAGTTTTCGAAGCCTGGGGAAGATCTGATTAAGAGGATATTGTCGTCACAACTGTTCTTCAAGAGAAGGAAGAGGCGCACGCAGAAAATTTGTTAACATACTTTAAGCTAAAAAATTTTAGAGGTCGAATCTGACGCGATTATGGCGGAAATAGTGGCGCGGCATACCGACCTTAATCAGACCCTCCCCTGGCGTCTTTTGCTATAGTGGTCTTATTTCTTCAAGGTTTTACCTGGCTTCAGTTCACATGACACAGGATTTCGCCAAACGCCATAGCAACGTGAATGCTCTCGGTTCCCCCCTTCCTGGCTGGGTATGGTTTTTTACCGGTCTTGTGGCCGGTATTTTCGTCTCTTTTCTGGTGTATCTGTGGAAATTGGTCCCTCCAGACCCTGTCACCACCGATGTCAGAGAGGTTCCGAAAGCAGAGCCCAATCATGTTGTGGAAGAGATGCAATACAAATTTTACGACCTCTTTCCCAGCTCCGAGGTACCAATCGTCGAGGAATACAACACGGATGGTAAACGGATCGAAAGCTTTTCCTATTTATTGCAGGCTGGATCTTTTCGCCATCCAAACGAGGCTAACGAGTTACGCGGACAGCTGATACTGCTGGGGCTCGACGTTTTCCTGAAAAGCATCGAGGTAGATGGCGATACCTGGCATCGTGTCATGGTGGGACCATTTGACACAGATCTCGCACTCAACAGAGCGCAGGATAAACTCGCCGAAGCCGAAGTTGAAACTATACCGCTAAAAATCAGACAATAAAGTATCTAGGGAACGTCTGATTAACAGGATATTTTCGTCAGAACTGTTCTGCAAGAGAGGGCAGAGGCGCACGGAGAAAACTTGTTACCATGCGTTGAGTTAACAAATTTTTGAGTACGACTCTGACGAGGTTATGGCGGAAATAGTGGCGCGGCATACCGACCTTAATCAGACGTTCCCTAGTTCCTTCGGCCTGCCTCGCTTATGGCTCAGGGCTGGTACTCGGGACAGACCCTTGAAATGTAGCGGGGCACCCCCATCTTTGACTACTCGACCCTGCTCGAATCTCCACACCACAAACAGGAACCAACTTGGAACAGTTCAAAGGCACCACAATTCTATCTGTCAGGAAGGGAGATTCTGTCGTCGTCGGTGGTGACGGCCAGGTGACAATGGGTGACACGATCATGAAGGGAAACGCCTGTAAGGTCCGACGCTTATACAAGGATACTGTCATAGCTGGATTTGCCGGCGGCACAGCCGATGCCTTCACTTTATTCGAGCGTTTCGAAGGGCAATTGGAAAAGCACCATGGACAGCTGGTGCGAGCGGCGGTAGAACTTGCCAAGGACTGGCGTACCGACCGGGCGCTGCGACGCCTTGAAGCATTACTCATCGTAGCGGATAAGGAAAATTCCCTGCTGGTCACCGGCACGGGAGATGTGATTGAGCCTAACGATGGAATAATGGCGATCGGTTCCGGTGGTCAATATGCCAAATCAGCGGCACTGGCCCTCCTTGCTAATTCAGATCTCAGTGCCCGGGACGTGGTGGAAAAAAGCCTGGAAATCGCAGCAGACATATGCATTTACACCAACCATGAGCGCACCATCGAGGAAATCACAAATTGAGACTAGCTGGAGAACTGGCAATTTAATATGTCGAATATGACACCCAGAGAGATCGTACACGATCTGGATAAACACATCATTGGCCAGACTGACGCAAAGCGAGCAGTCGCAATCGCACTCAGGAATCGCTGGCGCAGACTAAAACTAGACGCTCACCTGCAAAGTGAAATATCCCCAAAAAATATCCTGATGATCGGTCCCACGGGCGTGGGTAAAACTGAAATCGCCAGACGGCTGGCGAAACTCGCTGGCGCACCGTTCATCAAGGTCGAGGCGACCAAGTTCACCGAGGTGGGTTACGTCGGCAGGGATGTGGAATCAATCGTCAGAGACCTGGCGGACGCCGCGATCAAAATGCTGCGAGATGAACAGATTGAGCGGGCAAAACCCAGAGCTGCAGACGCTGCTGAGGAACGGATCCTCGATGCCCTCTTGCCTTCCGCGAGGACCCAAGACAGCAGCGATATTAAAGGTACCGGTACACGCCAGCTATTCAGAAAAAAACTGCGGGAAGGTGAGCTGGACGACAAGGAAATCGAAATAGATGTCCAGACAGCAACAGTTGGTGTCGAGATTATGGCACCACCCGGCATGGAGGAAATGACCAGCCAACTGCAAAGCATGTTTTCTTCCATGGCGCCGGGCAAGACAAAAACAAGAAAACTCAAGATAAAAGATGCCTTGAGGCGACTAACCGAGGAGGAAGCCGCCAAACTTATCAATGAGGATGATCTTCGTTCACAGGCAATAGAGGCGGTGGAGCAAACCGGAATTATATTCATAGATGAAATGGACAAGATTGCAAAACGAGCAGATCACGGCGGAGCCGACGTATCCCGGGAGGGTGTACAAAGGGATCTGCTACCACTGATAGAAGGCAGCAATGTCTCTACAAAATACGGAATGATCAAAACTGACCATATCCTGTTCATTGCCTCCGGCGCCTTCCACATGAGCAAACCATCAGACCTGATTCCCGAATTGCAAGGCAGACTCCCAATCCGGGTCGAACTAAACGCCCTGAATGTAGAAGATTTCGAACGAATTCTCACCGAACCGGACGCATCGTTGACCGAGCAATACCAGGCGCTGATGGAGACGGAGGGTCTGCACCTGGAATTTACCAAAGACGGGATTACCCGCATTGCTGAAATTGCATGGCAGGTCAATGAAAGTACAGAAAATATCGGTGCGAGACGCCTGCATACGGTGATGGAAAGACTGCTGGAAGAAATATCATTCGAAGCCGGGGATCTTGCGGTGAAAAGTACCGAGACCATTATCATCGACGCCAAATTTGTGGATCAAAACCTGGAAGATCTCGCCAGTGATTCAGATCTGAGTCGATACATCCTCTAAGAGGCCACTACAGCAATCATGATCCCTTCTGAGATTAAGGTTCACAAAAAATCAGCGACACTTGAGCTGATATATAAAGATGTTAGCCATACCCTGTCAGCGGAATACCTGCGCGTATATTCCCCCTCAGCCGAAGTTCGCGGCCATTCGCCTGAGCAGACGGTACTTCAACATGGCAAACGTCATGTCACATTTAAAGAAATAGAGCCACAGGGTAACTATGCGATCAGGCTGATCTTCTCAGACGGGCACGACTCGGGTATCTACAGCTGGTCATACCTGAGAGAACTCGGGGACAATTTCGATTCCAACTGGGCCGATTACCTCGCACGACTGGAAGAAGCCGGTAAATCCCGCGAACCCCAGTTTATCGCAGTCAGTAACTAACCCTAGAGTAACTTCAAAAAGAGTATGTCCCGGAGTTATTTCTTCCTTAGACCCGTCATTGATAATTTGAGCCGAATCTAGCTATCTATCTCGAGTAACTAATAAATCTCTCAGACCCCTGCTTATCGGCGCAACCAATCAGAGTAAATAGAGTCCCCGCAAATCACAGGATGGGGAGGTGTTTCTCCGTTCCATGGGCTCGGCGCCCCCGACCATCCCTGGGCTCGGGCGACCCCGTCCGTCCCTCGGCCGGGCACCCCTGGCGCTAGTCACTCCAAAACACCTCCCCATCATGAGATTTACTAGCGATCTACGTATCCCATATCAATTTTTTGGAAGCCACGATAAGGGAGTGATTA
>JACZXW010000008.1 GCA_022571415.1 Pseudomonadota bacterium | reverse complement strand
CCTCGCGACTTTTGATGAGCAGGGTAATGAACTACCCCAGGGAGAACGCGGCGAACTGCGCGTACGCGGCACGACAGTCATACAGGGTTACTGGCGACACCCGGAAGCCAACAAAGAGTCTTTTTGCGACGGTTGGCTTAAAACCGGAGACGTCGCCTATATTGACGATGATGGATACCTGTACATCGTGGACCGCATCAAGGATCTGGTGATTCGTGGCGGCGAAAATATCGGCTGCGCTGAAGTGGAAGCCGCCTTGCTCGAGCATGAGGATATTCTCGAAGCGACCGTGTATGCCGTACCCGATGAGCGACTGGGAGAAGAGGTTGGCGCCACAATCTATTGCCCCGCTGCCATTGACCTGGATGATCTGCGTGCCTTTCTTAAGGCACGAGTGGCAAGATTCAAAATTCCTCGCTACTTCAAAATCGTTACCGAATCTCTGCCAAGGATCGCTTCCGGAAAAATAAACAAACGTGAGCTGCGTGAACTGGCGTTAAGGGAAATCCAGGACAGGAAAGTCTAGCGCATGAGTTTCGAGCCAAGATTCAGTCTCGCCGCCGGCCGGCTTGAAGCAACCGGTACTGACCTGTGTCAGGTCCATACGCTGGCGATGCAGCGCCTGGCTGACGGCGAAGACATTATCATGATGTCCGTGGGAGACCCGGATCTCGCCACGATAGAACGAATCATCGAACACGCCGTCACCAGCTTGTATCGTGGTCGTACCCATTATTCTCCCGGCATGGGTGAGCTGAATCTGCGCCAGACGATCGCAGACATTGAGACCCAGTCAAGCGGCAAGCTCACCACAACCGACGAAGTCATTATCTTTCCCGGCGCCACCAATGCGGTTTACAGCGTACTATCCTGCCTGCTTGATGCCGATGATGAACTCATCGTCGCAGAACCCACCTACATCGGCTACCAGGGGATATTCCAGGCTATCGGTGTTCAAATCGTCAAGGTTCCAGGCAAAGCCGAAGACGGGTTCGCCCTCGATGCAGCCGCGATCGAACGCGCCGTAACCGGTAAAACCAAAGCCCTGCTGCTGAACACACCCGGTAACCCTGCAGGCAACATGATACCGGGAGATCAGCTGCGCTATCTGGCCAACTTCTGCCTTGAAAACAACGTCTGGCTGATATGCGATGAGGTGTACTCGATGATTACTTTTGAGCGAAAACACATTTCTGCAAGGACCGCCGCTGCCAGCCTGGAAAACGTTATCGTCATCGATGGGCTTTCAAAATCTCATGCCATGACCGGCTGGCGGCTGGGCTGGACGGTCGCTCCGGTGAACGTGGTTGCAAAACTGCTGAATTTTACTTCCGCGACCATATTTGGCTGCAGCCAGTTTATCCAGGACGCCGCAGCGTTTGCCATGCAGAATGACGGCGAATACATTCAATCCATTACCCGCGAATACAAGGCGAGACGTGACTATGCCTGCGCGCGCATCGAGCAGATTGACAGCCTGCAATGCCATAAGCCGGAGGCAGGTATGTTCCTGATGGTCGATGTCTCCGGGGTCGCAGCGGACGGACTCAAGTTCGCTCAGGGTCTGTTGCATGAACAGGGTGTCTCGGTGCTGCCAGGCGAAGGTTTCGGCGCAATCACTAAAAACTTTGTGCGCCTGTCTCTTACGCATTCAGTCAAGGAACTAGAGGAAGCATTCGACAGAATCAAGAAATTTGTCGGCTAACATCCATGGAGGCGCTCAATGCCTTCAAACCCGGGGTTTTTAAGAACATTGCTCAGGCGACCATCCCGCACCACTGTTTTTACGGCGACTGCCACGGCACTGTCCTTGCTGGGCGATCAGGCGCTGTACGCCCTGTTACCGCTTTACTTCCAGGAAATTGGCCTCCTGCCCATCCAGGTGGGTATCTTACTCTCCGCCAATCGCTGGATTCGACTGTTCACCAATCACCTGGCGGAACGCATGATGGGTCAGTACCCCGCGCACCTGATGCTGGCCGCGAGCCTGGCTCTGGGCGCCTTGCTCACCGCTGTCTATTCGTTCGTTTCTTCTTTCCTCATCCTGCTGGTCGCCCGTTGTCTGTGGGGCCTGTGCTGGTCATTTATCCGACATATCAGCGTCATGGGGGTGGCCTCGACCAGTGAACCCCGGGATCTCGGCCAGATGATGGGGTTTTACAATGGTATTTCCCGAATCGGCAGCGTCGTGGGAATCGTGCTGGGCGGAATCCTGTTCGATGTGTTTGGCTTCACTACCACAATGGTCGTGTTTTGCCTGTGTTCATTTGTTGCCATTCCATTTGCCTTATCCAGCGGTATTCAATCCGCAGGGGCTCACCACACCCAATGGAAAGATAACCGGTCAAGATCGACCCACCTTGCCCTGTTGACCTGTGGCTTCTGCATCGGCAGCGTCGGCCCGGGATTGCTCATGTCCACGCTTGGCTTTATTCTGCTTGGCCGTTATGGGCATGAAGTCGACTTTTTCGGAATCGTAATCGGCATCGCAACACTCAATGGCTTGCTGCTCGGTTGTCGCTGGATTCTCGATACCCTTGGCGCACCCATTTACGGCGCACTGATGGACCGCGCCGGACTGCACATCGGTGCGCCTCTGTGCTTCTTCCTTGGCCTATCCGTCATGCTGTTACTTAGCATGAGTAACAGCCTTGCAGCATTGGCTGTGGGTATCATTGTCTTTTTTATGTGTGGTACGGCACTGGCCACCGTCGTATCGGCTGAAGCCAGTCGCCTGGGTTCAAGACTCTATGCCCGCTACGCCACGGCTTCCGATCTGGGCGCAGCATTCGGTCCGGTCATCGGCTGGACGGGCTACGAACTGCTGGATATTCCGGATTTGGCGTTCATCCTCGGCGCATTCCTCTATACAATTGGACTGCTGGCCGCCGTGAACGCATTCAAGCGGGGCTCAATAACCTTTCACCGGGAGTAGCAAAAAATGAAATACCATATAGCAGGTTTCATCCTGACAATCACAATAGGGTCACCTCTGTTTGCGGATGTGCCAATGCCGCAGATGCTGGACACCAAGGAATATCGCGGCGGAATTGCAATATCTGGCAACCTGTACATCGCAGGCCAACCGCTGGTGGAAGATGCACTGCGTAAACTCAAGGCCGAAGGGTTAACCACCGTCATTAATCTTCGTACCGACGAGGAAATGAACAACCATAAGTCCACTCCGATCGATGAAAAAAAGATACTGGAAGATCTCGGGCTGAGCTACATCCGTATCCCGTCCGGCGGTGAGAAAAACCCCTATAGCCCGGCAACCCTTGCTTCCTTCGCTAATGCACTTGAACAAAGTAAAGGCAAGGTCTTGCTTCACTGCAACAGCGCAAGACGCGCCACCCATCTCTGGGTTGCCTATCTCGTCAAATACAAGGGCATACCCATGGATGAAGCACTGGCAGTTGGCCGCGCCGTAAACTTTGGACAACAACCGATTGAAGGCTATCTCGAAGGCGAGATCGAATTCAGTTACACAGGGCAAAGCGGTAACTAGTTTTTGAACTGCGGGGAAATTCTCTCTCAATTGCTATTCCGCTGTTTCTGCTACACTAGCGCGCTCCTCCCTGGAACAATAAGCGGTACATGAACCACTTCGATGTTGTCATCGTTGGCGCTGGACTGTCGGGCATTGGCGCCGCCTATCACCTGCAGCATAAATGCCCCGGTAAGACTTTCGTCATTTTAGAAGGCCGGGAAGTCATCGGTGGTACCTGGGATCTCTTCCGCTATCCTGGCATCCGTTCTGACAGTGACATGCACACGCTGGGTTATAACTTTAAGCCCTGGTCCGAGGCGAAGGCCATTGCTGATGGGCCTTCCATTTTGAAGTACGTGAATGAAACCGCTGATGAGAACGACATCAGGAAACACATTCACTTCAAGCATCGGGTGAAGTCAGCTTCCTGGTCGACAAAAAACGCCACCTGGAGTGTCCAGGTCGAGTTGGCTGATACCGGCGATACCGTCGAGTTCTACTGCAACTTCCTCTTCATGTGTGGTGGCTACTACAGATACGATGAGGCCTACACGCCAGAATTCAAAGGGGCAGACATATTCAAAGGGACAACAGTCCACCCTCAGTTCTGGCCCGAGGATCTCGAATTTTCAGGCAAAAAAGTCATCGTTATTGGCTCAGGCGCGACCGCCATGACCCTGGTCCCTGCCCTGGCAAAAAAAGGCGCCCAGGTCACCATGCTACAGCGATCTCCAACCTACGTTGTATCCGTACCAGCTGTTGACAAGATTGCCAATACACTTCGAAAGTTTCTCCCAGCAACCTGGGCTTACGCCATCACCCGATTCAAAAACGTCAAGCTCGGAAATTTCTTTTACAATAAGACACGCACCCAGCCCGAGAAGGTGAAGGAAAAACTTCTCGATATGGTGCGCAAGTCGTTGCCGGACTATGACGTGGATACCCACTTCATGCCGACCTACAATCCCTGGGATCAACGGCTTTGCCTTATCCCTGATGGTGACCTGTACGATGTCATCAAGGATGGAACAGCAACTGTAGTCACAGACACGATCGATACTTTCACAGAAAAAGGTATCAAACTGGATTCTGGCAAGGAACTCGAAGCCGATATTATCGTGACTGCCACGGGGCTCATTCTATCTGTCGTCGCTGGACTCAAGATCAGCGTGGATGGCAAAAATATTAACTTCCCGGATACTGTTTCCTACAAGGGCATGATGTACTCAGATGTTCCGAATATGATTCAGACGTTTGGCTATATCAATGCTTCCTGGACCTTGCGCGCTGACATCATTGCAGAATATGTCTGTCGCTTACTTAACCGCATGGATGAAACTGGCATGCGTCAGTGCACGCCAAGGCTTCGCGAAGAAGATAAAGACATGGAACTGCTGCCATGGATCAAAGATTTCTCCTCAGGATACATGCAACGCATGATGCATCTCCTGCCCAGGCAAGGCGATCGCGGACCCTGGAGAAACACTCAAAACTATGCGCTGGATAAAAAACTGATTCGCTCTGCACCGTTGGAAGATGGCGCCCTGCTGTTCACCAATCCCCTCAATCGAATGGAGCGGGTGGAAACGGCTCCAGAAATTGAAGAGAGCGCTGCTGACGCGGCCTGATTTCGGCCGGCAGCTAGCTTCCAAACTTGCGCTGAAACCATAGATTAATATTGCGTCCTATCGCCTCAGGATTATCTTCCTGGATGTAGTGCGCACCATAACCAACAAACACAGCCTCCAGGTTACGGTAGTTTTCCTGCATCCACCGGGCACCCTGGGGTGACACGATTGCACCTGGATTAACGTAAAGCAACAGCTTTGGCGTCGCAGATTCCTTGAGCCAGTCGGCTACCGCATTAATTACCATAACATTTCGTGCCGGCTCACCGCCGATCGGCAACTCGTTCGGCCAGACATAAATGGGTTCCCTGTCTTTCGCATCCAGGAAAGGCTTGCGGTAGGTTTCTTTTTCCTTTTCAGACAAGGTCCGCGTGACTGTCGCCTGCAGGAGTATGCCTTCGATAAAAATATTCTGCTCGATAATCAGCGGTCTTCCTGTTTCAGGGTTGCGGAAATTCTTAAACAAGTCGGCAAGGCCACCCAATGCCTCGTAGTCCTTTGCAGGAAACGTCGGGGGTATGATGGCTTCCATCATCGCTATCGCTTTTACATTGCCACTGTTTCGCCGGGCGTAATCCAAACCTAACACTGAGCCCCAGTCATGGAGGACCAGCGTGATGTCCTTGAGATCCAGGGCTTCGATAAAACCATCAATGTATTTGCTGTGCTCCTGGTAGGTGTAGCCAATATCCGGTTTATCCGACTGGCCAAAGCCCACCAGATCCACGGCGATCACCCGACCCAGAGGTTCAATGTGTGGCATGACATTCCGCCATAGGTAAGATGATGAGGGATTTCCGTGCAGGAAAAGAAATACCTGGGCGTCCTTGCTCGCAAGATTTCCGCCTTCCACATAGTGCATGGCGCTGCCATGAACGCTGACGAATTTGGAGTCATATTTCATCTCATCAGAGATAGCGATCTGCATGGGCGTTAGCGGTGTTTCTTCTTCCGCGAAACCAGTTACAGAAATTAATATCAATACAAGGACTGAAAAACTTCTTATCATCTTGAACTCCCGCTGATTGGTTCCCTTAACACTCATTACAGACCCGGCTACCCCGGCGTCAGCTTTCAAATCCCCATGACAAGGCTTTCGATTTTTGCCTCGGTCAACACTTTATCTTCCCTGTAAAGGCAAAGCGCACGCCACGATTCACCGGCTGTGTCCACTGCAACGGTAAATACATCATCCCAGAAAATGGGCCGCCTGAAATAAATGGAAAGTTCATATGATTGCGCCTTGAAGTGCTGCATCAACGTATGAACCAGATAATGGACACCCATACCGCCGCCAATGATCGGTGCACGAAAACCAGCCTTGTTCGCAGCATCCATCTCATAGTGGATGCTGTTTCCTTCCTGGCTGTAACTTTTTACAGCTTCAGGAGTTAGCTGGTATCGGTCGAACTGCTGCAACTGACCAGGCGCATTCACTACCGGCGCCGGCCTGTCTCCAGCGCCGCGAGCACTTTTCTTGCGTGGGTCCGGTTTCAGGGACCGTCTGGACGCAGAAATCGCCCTGTGGCCATCTTCGCCTTCAAACCACACCTCGGTATCCACCGTGACTCCGCGGGGTACTTCAGTAATTTTTCTGATGTAACCCTTGACCGTGAGCTCTTCTCCAAGACGGACAGGCCTATGCTGTATCAGGCTCTGCAGCATATTGACGTTACCCTCCGCGCTGATACCGTTGTTAATACCTGCGTGAATTCCGAGGCCTATATAGAATGATGCATCTACAAATCCAGCGAATGTACTGGCCTGTAATCCACAGGCTGCTAGCTTTTCCTCCTGGTGCTCTTGTGTCACAACAACAGTGTCCGGCTCGAACTCGAAGCCTTCCTCTGGCACCTTCCATTGCATCGGTTTGTCTGGCTGGTGATCTGGCTGTTGTTCTGTCATCGTGGTTTCCGCAACTGGCTTGGCTCGATAGTAGCAATTTACCGTCTTACCAGGCGAACTATTAAGTAGTGCCAGCGACCTTGGCAGACTGGCCAGATAATTTTCAACGGAAATCGATTTTAACGATGAAGAAATTTGATGTTGTCGTCGTCGGCGCCGGGTTCGCTGGCATGTATATGCTGTTTCGGCTCAGACGCCAGGGACTCAGCGCCCTGGTGATCGAGACTGCAGATGACGTTGGTGGCACCTGGTACTGGAATCGCTATCCGGGTGCCCGTTGTGATGTACCCACCATGGAATATTCCTATAGCTTCTCAGAGGAGCTGGAACAGCAATGGCACTGGCCGGAAGTCATGTCAGCGCAACCGGAAATCCTCGATTATGCCAATCATGTCGCAGACCGGTTTGACCTGCGTCGGGACATACAATTTTCAACCCGGGTGACCTCCGCTGTCTTCGATGAAAGCGCCAGCCTCTGGGAAGTCGTCACCGACAAGGACGATCACTATCTGTGTCAATATTGCATCATGGCCACGGGTTGCCTGTCTGCACCCAACATTCCAGATTTTACCGGTAAGGATGAGTTTGAAGGACCCAGCTACCATACCGGTCTCTGGCCGAAAGATGCAGTGGACTTCAAGGGCAAGAGAGTCGCCATCATCGGTACAGGATCATCAGGCGTACAGGCTATTCCTGTTATCGCCGAAGAAGCATTGCACCTGACCGTCTTTCAGCGAACGCCGGTCTACACCTTTCCTGCCAACAATCGTCCCCTGAACACCACCATGGAAAAGCGCTACAAGGAAAACTATCAGAAGGTACGTCATCTGCAACGGTATTCACCTGTCGGCATGTCCACATTTATGCTGCCCAAACCTGATCCTGATGCAGCTCCGCCAGCCAGTATTCTCAACACCACAGAAGAAGAAAGGCTTGAAGCACTGCATGACATCGGCTTCAGCGTCTTCAGGACTTACAGTGATGTCTACACGAATCTCGAGGCCAATGAAGTCGCTTGTAATCTGTACCGGGACACGGTGGAGCAGTTGGTCAGTGATCCGATAGTCGCGGAAAAATTGAAACCCGTAGGTTATCCAATCGGTTGCAAACGTCAGGTATTTGATACTGACTACTACCAGGCATTTAACCGTGACAATGTCACGCTGGTAGATGTGAAAGACAACCCAATCGATCGCATCACACCTTGGGGCCTGCGAACACGCGACGACGAATACAAGTTCGACATCCTGATTTACGCCACCGGATTCGACGCCATGACCGGTGCATTGAACAGGATCGATATCCGCGGCAGGCAAGGTCAGGCACTGGTCAATAAATGGCAGGACGGACCGGTCGCCTACCTTGGGCTGCAGGTTCACGGCTTTCCAAACCTGTTTACCATTACCGGCCCCGGTAGTCCGTCTGTTTTGAGCAACGTGCTGGTGTCCATCGAACAGCATGTTGAATGGATCTCTGACTGCATCGAATATCTCGGGCAACATCAGGTCAGGGAAATTGAAGCAACAACGGATGCGGAAAAAACCTGGGTGGAACACGTAAACCAGGTGGCCGAAGGAACCATGTTCACCGCACCCACCTGCAATTCCTGGTACCTGGGAGCAAATATTCCCGGTAAGAGCCGTGTCTTTATGCCCTACGTCGGCGGTGTCGGTCGATACCGGAAAAAATGCGAAGAAGTTGTGGCCAACCACTACGAAGGGTTTACATTAACTCCAAGCCCATCTTTGACGGCAGGGCAACCGACTAGCTGAAACGCGAATCACGGCTCACCTCCAGACCCGGCGACGAAGCCACCAGGTTGTCGCGACCGCTAGAAATAGAATCAGAACACAACCGGCAAAAAATGGCTTCGTCGCTTCCCGGATTACGCGGCCCGTACCCAGCACACCTGGCAATCCCGTTTGCCAGAGCACCCATTCGAAACCGAGGTTCGTGGCTAATGATTTCCTCCCTGAAACCAGGACAGCAATGGCATCGCCATTGTCAGGGTTGATCCTGACGGTACTATTAATGGCGGGTTCGTTTCGGCCATCGTGACCATACACCAGGTCTCCGTTTGCCGTCGCTGCATACAGGATGGTTCCCAGTCCCCAGATGTCCTTACCGTAGACGGAGGCATGGGTCTGGCGCATTGATTTTATCGATTCCTGGTTAAGGGGATTAGGCATGGCATTAATCTTTAATTGGGCTCGAATAAACTTCCCCATATCGGCGAGGGTCGTGGCAAAGCCGGTGGCGCCGCTTGCAGCATATTGATACAGGGGAGCTATTTGTCCTTGTTCATCATAGGACTTTGAAACATTCTCGACTTCACCAAGGTACTGGTAGGTCGAACGGGTCATGCCAAGTGGTCGGAACAACGATTGCCACATATAATCTTGAAAGGTCTCACCGGATACTTCTTCGATGAGCAACTGGAGAATCAGGTAACCACCACCCGAGTACTGAAATTCAGAACCAGGCTCGACGCCCACTGCAATCTTCACCGGATTTCCCGAAGACGCTCTTGGTCCGGACAAGGTCCTGGTCAAAGGCGGCACAACCTCATCGGCTCCGTAGTCGGCAAAACCAAGACCATCGTTAAGCCCAGACATATGGCTGAGCAGCCTACGTACGGTCACGCCCTCGTTATCAAATTCAGTTTCGGGCAGTTGCCAACGAGTAAGATAAGTCGATACGGGAGCGTCAAGGTCAATCTTCCTGTCCTGTACCAGCTTCATCACCCCCAGGCCGTAATCCATTTGCTCATGGAGGCGGTTGCAAAAATCGTGTCCTCATCAGGAGTTTCATTACCAATATAGAATTCTTCAAAAGTTTTCCCGCCCTCAATCAGGAGAAAGGCAACATTGCCACGATTTTCTTTTTTGATAATTTCGATCGCCGCATGGGCAAAGGAACGGCTGTCACCTGGTGTTGCTATAGGATTGCGTCCCCAGCCATTCAATGCCACATAGCCGACCACTAGTGTCCACGCCACTAATGCGGTGGTTGTCACCAATAAACTCTTGATGTAAAGCAATTGATCTCCTTGCGAGAGTGCGTCATATTAACTGAACACGGGCTTCTGATCAGGGATTTAACGAATTTGCAGAATGCCCGACGATGACAGGATTATTTATATAGAAGGAGGCATGATGAGTGAATCCATGCCGGTCACCACCGGAGCCGAGGCAACGATCAAGGCAGTTGACCCCTGGTCCATCCCTCTCGATGAGATCAATGTCTCTGACCCCATGCTATACAAAACAGATACCCATTGGCCTTATTTTGAGCGACTGCGCAAAGAAGACCCTGTGCACTACTGCAAGGAGAGTGTGTTCGGACCCTTCTGGTCAATTACAAAATTCAACGACATCATGCAGGCCGATAAAAATCACCAGGACCTTTCTTCCGTCGGCGGTGTCAGCATTGGTGACCGACCACCAGACTTCGAGACTCCCAACTTCATCTCGATGGATCCACCAAAACACGGCGATCAGCGTAAAGCAGTAACCGGTGTTGTCGCACCCGACAATCTTGCCAAGCTGGAGCCAATCATTCGCGAGCGGGCTGCAAAAATTCTGGACGAGCTACCCGTTGGTGAAACCTTTGACTGGGTGGACCGGGTCTCTATTGAACTTACAACACAGATGCTGGCAACAATATTTGATTTCCCGTTTGAAGAAAGACGAAAACTCACTGCCTGGTCAGACCTGGCAACATCCACCGTCGCAACCGGCGGCACCATGCCTGAAGAGTCCAGACGCGAGGGTCTGCTGGAGTGCCTGGAGTATTTTACCCGCCTCTGGAACGAGCGTGTGAAATGGGATCCGGCGGAACACTACGACCTGATCACCATGATGGCGCACAGCCCGGCGACAAAAAACATGACCCCCATGGAATACCTGGGCAACCTGATACTGTTGATCATCGGCGGCAACGATACCACTCGTAATTCGATCTCCGGCGGTGTCTACGCACTCAATAAGTTTCCCGCGGAATACGACAAACTTAGGGAAAATCCGGGGTTGATTCCGAATATGATCCCGGAAATTATTCGCTGGCAAACACCCCTCACCCATATGCGCCGCAGGGCAATCAACGATGTGGAAATCAATGGCAAGCTGATCAGGAAAGGCGACAAGGTTGTCATGTGGTATGTATCTGGTAACAGAGACGAGGAAGTTATTGACCGGCCAAACGATTTTATTATCGATCGAGAGAAACCGCGCCATCATCTCTCATTCGGTTTCGGCATTCATCGCTGCATGGGCAATCGTCTAGCCGAAATGCAGCTTCGCACCATCTGGGAAGAGATCCACAAACGTTTTCGCAACATTGAAGTCATGGGCGAACCGGTTCGCGTCGCCTCCAACTTTGTCAGAGGGTACGCCGAGTTACCTGTACAGGTTCATCCGAGGTAGGACTGGTTTGCAGAGAGATCTGGTTGTCCCGCAAAGAAAGCGTATGGGGGTTGTTCTGGAGCGACTAGCGCCATGGACGGACGCGGGACCGGGCCAGGGACGGCCCATGGAGAGGAGGAACAACCCCCATACGCTTTCTTCGCTCGGTTATCTAAGTCTAATCAGCGCTGCGTGATAGCAATCATTGTGCAGAGATTGAGATCCTTGGGTTCTATTTTTCGTGTTTGCTTTGTTATTATGGCGCACTTTTAGAAATCGGGTTTTATGATGCAGTCGAGTTCCGTTGTTTCAATGCTCAAGGGCGAAGTGCCTGTCGGACAGAGTGTTACCGTACAGGGTTGGGTGCGCAGCAAACGAGATTCCAAGGCCGGGATCTCCTTCATTGCAGTCCATGATGGTTCAAGTTTTGATGCTATCCAGGCCGTCGTGCCGAATGATCTGGACAACTACGATAATGAAATTATGTCTATCACTACCGGTAGCGCAGTCTGCATCACTGGGGAACTGGTCGTGTCACAGGGCAAGGGACAGTCAGTTGAAATACAGGCCACAGAGGTCAAGGTCATTGGCCTGGTCGAGGACCCCGAAACTTACCCAATCGCCAAGAAGCGACATACGTTCGAATATCTCAGGACCGTTTCACATTTGCGTCCACGCACCAACACTTTTGGTGCCATTACCCGGGTACGGACCACGCTGGCAAACGCTATCCACAACTATTTCTATGATCGGGGATTTCACTGGATTAATACGCCGATTATCACCGCCAGCGACTGCGAGGGTGCGGGGGAATTGTTTCACGTGAGTTCACTGGATCTCGCCAATTTACCTTTAAGCAATGGTGCTGTGGACTTTGAACAGGATTTCTTTGGCAAGGAGTCTTTTCTCACCGTGTCAGGGCAACTCAATGTGGAGGCCTACTGTCTTGCCATGAGCAAAGTGTATACCTTCGGTCCAACCTTCAGGGCTGAAAATTCGAACACATCCAGACATCTCGCCGAATTCTGGATGGTTGAACCGGAAATCGCTTTCGCAGACCTGAATGACCTTGCTGATCTCTCTGAAGACCTGCTGACCCATATCCTGCAGAAGATACTGGATGAATGCGAAGACGACATGGCTTTTTTTGAACAACGTATCGACAAGGAGGTCATCACCCGGGTCAGGTCCGTGGTTGACAACCGGTTCGAACGCATGGAGTACTCGGAAGCGATCAACATCTTGAAGGCGTCCGGTAAGAAATTCGAATTCCCGGTGGAGTGGGGTCTGGACCTGCAATCGGAACATGAGCGATTCCTGACGGAAACTCATGTAGGCAGGCCGGTTGTGCTGATGAACTATCCGGTGGAAATCAAAGCCTTCTACATGCGACTCAATGACGACGAAAAAACAGTCGCTGCTATGGATGTTCTCGCCCCGGGTATCGGGGAAATAATTGGTGGCAGCCAGAGAGAGGAGCGCCTCGATGTGCTGGATTCACGCATTGACGAAATACTGAAAGATGAACTCTGGTGGTATCGTGATTTACGACGTTACGGCACTGTGCCTCATGCCGGTTTTGGATTGGGGTTTGAACGGCTCCTGAGTTATGTCACGGGTATGGAAAATATTCGCGATGTGATTCCATTTCCCAGGACCCCAGGGAACGCGAGTTTTTAGACCATCATTTTCCACGATTCCAGGCTGTCGATCCGCATGTAGGTGTTGATACGTTTGGTTTCCTCCATGGTGGCGTGGGGAACCTGGCTGTAGTTATGGCCCGGCAGCAGCAGGGTATCGTCCGGCAGGGCGGCCAGTTTCTGCAGACTGTGAAACATATCCTCCGAATTGGAACCGGGTAAATCCACTCGACCGCAACCATCAACGAATAACGTGTCGCCAGACACCAGCGCGCGCTTGATCATGAAACACTGCGAACCCGGCGTGTGTCCCGGTGTATGCAGGAACTCTACTTCAACATCCCCTATTTTCAGCTTGTCCCCTGACTCCACTTTTTTAATATCACTGTCGGAAATACCCGTAACTTTCTTTAGCCCTTCTGCCTCAAGCTTGTGCGCATAAATCCTGACGGGATTGGCTTCCAGTAATTCTGCGACGCCGGTGACACTGTTGCTGCCAAAGGAGCCACCACAGTGATCGGGATGATAATGCGTAACCAGTGCCGCAACCAGTTTGTAGTCCCGATCATTGATAAATTTCAGCAGGCCATCAATATCCCAGGCGGGATCAACCACGGCCACTTCCCGGGTACTGCGTGAACCCACCAGGTAGGCAAAATTCTGCATCGGGCCCACGGGGATCTGTTCGATAATCAGTTCATCGTCAACAGTCAGAGCATCTTCAACCGGCATGGCATTCCTTCTTATTCAATGGCGGCAACTATTGCTGCAGTTATGGCGATTTCCACATTGAATTGCGGCGCCGCCAATTTCGACTCGACGCAGGCCCTGGTGGGCGTATTACCTTCCACCACCCAGGCATCCCACACTTCATTCATCGCCTTGAAATCAGCCATGTCAGACAGCCAGATATTGGCTGTGAGCAGATTGGATTTATCCGTCCCTGCTTCGGCCAGCAGACCATCAATGGCATCCAGTATGTCCCTGGTTTGTGCTGCAGCACCTTCACCCCTGGCATTAAGTGCGACCTGGCCCGCTGTATATACCACGCTTCCGTGCACGACGGCCTGGCTCATGCGTGATCCAACCTTGATCCTTTTTATACTCATCACTCTTCCCGCGGGTTACCCGGGTAATTTCCTGCAACGATTTCGGCAAGGTTCCTGCCAACGATGGTCCTGATATCATTGATCACGGTATCGGGATGCAGGAAGGATACCGAATAGATATTGCGAATCTCGCGATTATGGTCGATCAGGTAGACACGGAGTATATGTGATATGGATCCCAGAAGATTCCCTTCCTGGTCATACTCCCTGATAACGAATTGATCATAAGCTTCGAGCATTGCGTTAAGTTCGTCAGCAGAGTCGGCCGTCACAAAATGCCAATCTGAACCAGGCTTCCTGAAATGACCGGCATATTGTTCCAGAACTTCAGGCGTATCGTTCGCCGGGTCAAAACTGAAACTCACCAGGCGAACTAGGTCCTTCAGCGCCTCATCGGTCATCACCCGACGCTGCACCCTGCTCATGACATAAGAAGCCAGCGGGCATCCGTTAACGTCGGAACAGCTGGTATAAATAAAACTAAGCAGGGTGAATTTATCGCCGATCAGGTCGTACAGGGTGAGCGAATCTCCTTTGCTATCCACAAGTTTCGCATCTGCTGCCTGCCCCAGAACGGGCAGCCTGTAACTGCCGGGAGCGGGCGGGATGAATTCAAGATCACCATATCCTGGTGCCAGCACGGCATTGACCTGCCGCTGATGGGGCGCCGCGAAGATATCCACGGTCACAACAGCAGCCGTCAGGACCAGAAAAGGTAAGAGCCTCAACTGGCGGACGACAAGCTGACCTCTTGGGGCGCCTTCATACCATACAGGGAATAGGCACCAAATCGCATCTGATGTGGATAGCCCAACTTCTCCGCCAGAAAATCAATGGTGAGCTTGTGCTCCAGCTTCTTGCCATCAAAATCATAGATCTTAAAATATTGCAGATCTGCACCGGTAGATTCGGTCTTGTCCCAGTTTGTCAGTAGTGACGAGGTGAAATAAACCCTTTGTCCATCCCAGCTCTGGGAAACCATATTCACCTGCTCTCCTATCTTGTCCTCGAAAAGCTGCACCGGGTGGTGAGGATCAGAGATATCGTACAAATGCGTCAGTCCGTCATTCCAGGTATTGACCCACAACAATTTATCGTCGGCAGTGATGGAAATATCCACCGGCAGCGGAATTTTTGAAGCATCCCCTATATCAGCAACTTTCTTAGACTGCCACTCCAGGTTTTCATCCTCGTAAATAAGCCAGATCTCGGAAGTCAGCGCCGTGGTGGTAAAACAATAGTTATTTTTGACTCCCCATGCACAACGAATTTCC
Organism: Pseudomonadota bacterium; assembly: GCA_022571415.1. Lineage (GTDB taxonomy): Bacteria > Pseudomonadota > Gammaproteobacteria > Pseudomonadales > Azotimanducaceae. Next base: position 33,065 of record JACZXW010000008.1, on the reverse strand, counting down.
AAAGGGGCGCCCGGCACATCCAGTATTTTTTTCGGAGTGCGCGCATGCAGATCCCAGATCACCACCGTGTTGCCGAATTGTGCCATCGCTTCCGGGCTCGCCATCATGGCGCCGATATTCATCATGTAGTTGTTCCAACCGGTAAAGGATGACGTCACCATGACATTGCGACGCGGAAACGCCCGCAGGTCATAACCATAACCTCCGGCGAACTTGCCGGATTTTTCCGCTCCATTGAGGGCGCCATCTCTGGGCATCCAATAGGTCGCGACATAGTCACCAGCGTTGGTATATTCAACCATCCCGGTCTGGCCGCCATGGTCCTTGTTGTTAGACAGTCCGGTAATCATCATGCGCCCCGGCAAGGCATAGGACGTATGGGGTCCAACAACACCACCTGACATGGAAACGAAATTCTCTATGACCTTGTGCAATCTGGGTTTCGCCGGGTCAGTGTGTACATCAAAGATAAAGATCTTGCTGGTATCGAGCCCTGAGGCCCACAGGTATCGACGATCATCCGTAAAACCGGAATGGTGCGCCTCGTTGCGCCCACCGACAGACAGGCTGTGGATCACCTTACCGTAGGAGTCGGTATTGGGATTAACTGAAACAGTGACCAGCTTGTCCTGTTCATCCCCAATACCCACCACGCCCAGGGTCCAGACATAAACGAAATCTTCCTGGCCGACAATTTTCGCCATATAGGGAGACATACAGGTTTCATCAGCCAGCAAAGTAATGGGAACCAGCAGGCTAAGTAGTAGTGCGATTCTCTTCATCGATATTCTCCATTGATCTAAAAACAGCTCAGGGCTGTCTACAAGAACAGCTCAGGGCTGTTGCTCAGCTTTATGAAAGCCTATCATAGCAATACCTGTGAGATTAGATGCAAATGCTTTATCGCTATATTCTTCTGTTCGCCACCATGCTGGCATCGACTACCGCCGCGGCATTACCGGACCTGGGACTGCCTGCCACCAACACACCTGAACCGGGTCAGGTTGCCCTCGGCAAGAGACTTTTTCTGGACCGCCGCCTGTCCGCAAACGGCACCTTGTCCTGTGCCATGTGCCACATCCCGGAACAGGGATTTGCGCAAAACCAACTTGCCACGCCAGTAGGATTCAATGGACGGACCGTAAAACGCAATTCGCCCACACTGTTGAATGTCATTCACAGAAAAGTCCTGTTCCACGACGGTCGGGAGTTCACCCTGGCTAATCAGGTATGGTCGCCACTACTGAGTGCGCGGGAGATGGGCAATATATCAATCGGCGCTGTCATCAAACGCTTGCAGGGCCTTGACGACTATGAGGCGGCCTTTGAAATGGTATTCGATGAAGGAATCAGCATCACCACCATCGGCATTGCATTGGCCGCATACGAACGCTCGCTTATTGCAGCGGGATCGCCGTTCGACCAATGGTATTTCGGCAATAACAAATCGGCTGTCAGTGCGCAGGCAAAGCAAGGATTTACCCTCTTCATCCGCCACGGATGCGGCAATTGCCATACCTTAAGTGAAGCGTTTGCACAGTTTACAGATGACAAATTCCACAACACCGGTATTGGATTCGAAAGATCCATGAATACACCGCTAAGAGAAACACAATCGATCCGGTTGTCAGAAACCATCGCCATTAAAACATCCCCACCCTTCCAGGTAGAAACCCTGAACGATCTGGGTCGATACGAGATGACCGGTAAGTCGTCAGACAAATGGAAATATCGCACCCCAACCTTACGCAATGTTGCACTGACGGCACCCTATATGCACGACGGATCAATATCGTCCCTGCGGGAAGTACTGCTTTTCTATATGAAGGGAGGTATCAGCAATGAGGGTCTCGACCCCAAGATACTGCCATTCGCCCTGGATGAGATGGAAATCCAGCAGCTTCTGTTGTTCCTCGAATCCCTCACATCTCCCTATGTCGAGAGACTGATTCACGATGCCAGGAATACTGAAATCGGCGATTACTAGGTCGGAGGGCCAGGTGATACTAATTTATTGCTGGGCTATCATGAGCAACACAAGTTCACTGGGGAAAAGGTCAAGGTGGAAGGCAGAGATAAACCACTCATACTGATCGTTGATGACCAGGCAACGATCATCCGTATTATGACCAACATGCTACAGCCAGACTATGCTGTCTGCGTGGCGACCGATGGCAGCAGGGCTATCGACGTCGCCCGGAATCAGCAGCCTGACCTCATCTTGCTGGATATCATCATGCCAGGGATGACGGGCGTTGAGGCATGCAAAGCCCTCAAGGCAGACCCGATCACTGAAAAAATACCAGTCATTTTTGTCACTTCAATGGACGACAAACATAATGAAGAGGTAGCTCTCAAGGCTGGCGCGGTCGATTACATTCCCAAACCTCCTTCTGTAGAAATTGTAAGAGCCAGGGTAAAAGTTCATTTAAGCGCCAACAGACATCGGAAATTTATTGAACGCCTTGCTGCAGGAGACGTTTCAGACCCGGAAGAAATTAAGAAACAAGCGCAGGAAATATTGCAGTAATCATCCGTCGCAACAATGGCGGAATAAGCTATATTCCCTCAATACCGTTGCCCTCAGAACATCTACGGAGGATACTCACTCGTCTCCTGAAGTTAAGTGAGTATTATCCATGATCAAAATCCACGGTGTCGCTCTATCTCCATTTGTCAGGAAGGCTTTGCTTACCCTGGAGTACAAAGAAGTGGAGTATGAAATCGAACCGGTATTTCCAGGTTCAGATGACCCGGCTTTTCGGACGATCAGCCCTCTGGGTAAGATACCGGTTTTGGAACATGACGGTTTTACGGTTCCCGATACGAGCGCAATTTGCCGCTATATTGATCGAATATATCCTGACAGATCCATCTACCCCGATGATCCAAAAGAAGAAGCAACTGTCCTGTGGATAGAGGAATTTGCCGATACAAAGTTGGTGGAAGCCTGTGCTGGGTTGTTTGTACAACGGTTCCTGAATCCGACCATGCTTGGACAAAAGACCGACGAAACAGTAGTCGCCAACATTCTGGACAACCTGATGCCCGCAGTACTCGACTATATGGAATCGATCACGCCTGAAGAAGGCTTGCTTGTGGGCAGCAGCGTGACTATCGCTGATATTAGCGTCGTCACCTGCTTTATCCAGGGCTTACATGGAGATTTTGACGTCGATGGCAGTAAATATCCTAAAATCAGACGCTACCTTGACTACACCTTGAACACTGACCTGGTCAAGAACCGCCTTGCCGAAGATAAAAAATTCATGTCCCAGATCCCGGGAGGGTAAACAAGTGCCCCAGCTAGACAGTGGCGATACGTTCCCGGACATTACCCTTAAGATCGGTGAGCACGAATCAGTATTGCTACCCTCGGATATTGAATCCGACTACGCCATTATTCTTTTCTACCGCGGTCATTGGTGACCCTTCTGCCGCCGTCTGTTAGATGGCTATGAGGCAAGGCTGGACAAGTTCAAGGAACTTGGCGCCTCAATTTATGCTGCCAGCGTCGATACCCTGGATAAAGCTGCGGAGGTGGCCGACAAGCTTTCATTCCCGGTCGCATGGGGCGTTGATCGCGCAACGGGCAACAAGCTTGGGTCTTTCTGGGACGAACGTCGGGACTTCATACAGCCAACGGAGTTTATTGTAACAAATTCAGGACGTGTGATTTCCTCGACTTATTCTTCTTCGCCAGTTGGCAGAACCGACCCGGAAGAAGCGTTGCTCCTGTTGAACTTTATTGTTTCAGCCAAAAAAAAGTAAATCCGGGGAATCCCTGACCTATCCTCTGTGACCACATGGTGCAAACGACATTCGATGCACCGGGCAAGGGCCATGTTTTTTCAGGGCGTCGAGATGATAGGCGGTGGCATAACCCTTGTGTCGAGCAAGGCCGTACACCGGGTACCTCGCATCGAGTTTTACCATTTCCTTATCCCTTGCGACCTTGGCAATGATGGACGCTGCTTTAATGGCGTCAAACTTGGTATCCCCTTTTATCAGCCATTCTGATTCACAATCAAATTCAGGCGTACGGTTACCGTCCACCAAAACAAAATCCACTGTCACCGATAGGCCTTGCACGGCACGCTGCATGGCTTTTAGAGTCGCCTGGAGGATATTGATCTCATCAATCTCCGCTACATCTGCCTTGGCAATACAAAAGGAAATTGCCTGCTCCCTGATAACCTGGTCAAGAAATTCCCTTCGCCTGGCAGTCAATTGTTTCGAGTCGCGCAGTCCCTCAATGCTGGTGAAAGGATCCAGAACGACGGCAGCGGCAAAGACGGCTCCGGCCAACGGACCACGTCCAACCTCATCTACCCCGGCACATAATTCACGGCGATACATCAGCGTCCCCATCTCTGCTCTCAATACAAAGCGCCAGCACCGCCTGAGCGGCCTGATCGCCGCTATCTAACCTGAGCTGCCGGTGGATGGCATCAAATTCGGTCACCAGCTTGTCACGCACCTGCGGTTTAAACATGGCGAGTACAGCTTCAGACAACGCCTGGGATGTTGCAGCATCTTGAATCAGTTCCGGAATCAACTCGTGTTCTGCCAGGATATTGGGGAGCGCAAAGTATTTTGTCTTGACTAATCTCGAAACAAGCGCATAGGTCGCGGGTCCCAGCCGATAGGACATCACCATCGGTTTTTTGAGCAACATGGCCTCCAGGGTCGCTGTTCCGGAGTTCACCAGGACAACATCTGCTGCAGTCATTACCTCTCTTGATAGTCCTATCACCACCTTTATACCCTCGGGCCCCATTTCTTGCAGCAGCTGATCAATCTGGTCTTTTCGCCTGGCATTAGCCGCAGCTACAACAAACTTGCATTCCGGCATCGCAATCCTGACCATGTTTGCCGCGGCAAAGAAATCCGGTCCTGAGTACCTGACCTCGCTTCCCCTGCTCCCGGGAAGGATGGCGACGACCTTATCATCAGTTTGATAACCTAGTAATCGCCGCGCTTCGGGTTTATTGCGTAGCCCATCCTGCAAATCAATTTCATGTGCCTTTGGGTGACCAACAAACTTTACGCCTATTCCGTTTTCCTCATAAATAGACGTTTCAAAAGGATAGAGTGTGAGCATCAAATCAACATTTCGCGCAATCGCCTTAATACGACCAGAACGCCATGCCCATACAGTGGGTGAGACATAGTGCGCCGTCCTAATTCCACGCCTCTTCAGCAGGCCTTCAAGCAGCAGGTTAAAAAAATTGAAGTCTATTCCGACGAAACAACTGGGCGGCGATGCCAACAACCGGGATCGGACTGTCAGCAATATATTCAACAAGTCGGGAAGACGTTTGATCGGGTCAATAAAACCGTTAACCGAAAGCCGGTCCATGTCGAACCATGAATCCAACCCTTCCGCAATCATCGCAGGCCCACCAACGCCCACAAATCGCGCCTCCGGATGTTTACGTTTTATTTCCCGAATGAGGGGAGCACCAAGATTATCTCCCGATGTCTCTCCAGCCACCAGGGCGATAGTCAGAGACATTTCACAATTGCCACAGGCGCTTTTATCGCTGTGGGTGCCGCCTCGGACGAATTGGCCATCGGCCTGTTAGCTGACCTTCTGCTCAACGCAGGTTAATAATGTGGAGCAGGCCAGTGTATCGCCCACATAAGCCTTGCCTGAGACCTTCATCCAGTGTTTTCGCATTCTCACGATTTCAACTTCAAGACGCAGCTGATCGCCGGGAATCACCGAACGTTTGAATTTGGTTTTATCGGTACCTGCCAGGTAGTAAACATATCCATCATCCAGAGTTCTGTTTCGACTCTTGAAGGCCAGGATACCTGAAACCTGAGCTAAGGCCTCTACGATATAGAGGCCTGGAAAAATCGGATTGGCAGGGAAATGACCGGCGAACATGGGTTCATTCGCGGTAACATTCTTGATCGCAACAATGCGTTTATCGGCTTCGAATTCAATCACACGATCAACTAACAGGAACGGGTATCTGTGCGGTAAATATTTGTGGATTTCCGTGACTTCCATAACCTTCTCTTTATTTTTACAAGACATCCTGCATGGACTAATTTTTATCTTTCTCGAGTTTCCCGATACGCCTTATCAATTCAGGGAGCTTACGGAACCCTACGACACTTCGCTTCCAATCACCACCAGGCATCATCCCTGTTCCTGAAGAGTACCGCCCCCTTTTTGTGATTGACTGGCTCACAAGACTCATCGCCGTGATTTCAACATGATCTGCAATTTCTATATTATCAATGATTCCTACTGCACCACCAATCAAACAATAAGAACCTATACGTGTACTGCCGGCAATGGCAGTACATCCCGAAACAGCAGTATGATTTCCGATGGAGGTCCCATGACCGACTTGTACCTGGTTGTCCAACTTCACCCCGTCCCCTATAACCGTGTGATTAAGCGCTCCTCGGTCAATGGTTGTGCCAGCACCTATCTCCACGTTATTACCAATATGCACACCAAAAATTTGCGGTATCTTTACCAGCGAGGCGGTTTCCTTGTCAAATTCAAACCCGAACCCATCCGCACCCAGCACAACGGCGCTATGGATAATACCTTGGCTACCCAGATGCACGTTATGATAAATCGTGACATTGGCATAAAGTCTCGTCCCCTCGCCAATGGTTGTCATTGCGCCGATGAAACATCCTGCACCAACACACACGCCATCGGCCAGAACCACCCCGTCCTCAACAATGGTGTAGGCACCAATCGAAATGCCTTTGCCCAGGGTGGCGCTGCGGCTCACAATCGCTGTCTCGTGAATGTTGAAGTCAGGTAGCGGAGCGGGGTCGAATGCTGTCGCAATTTTCGCCCAGGCGAGCCTGGGTCGTTCCGATATCAGAATCGGTATGTCACATTCAGCGCCGTCTGACTGCCGCAGTACAATTGCAGACGCCAATGTGTCCTTCAGCTGATGCTTGTAGGAGGAGTTGAACAGAAACGTCAGATCACCAGGTTTAGCATCCACAAGACTGGCTATACCGTTAATTTCTGTTGACGGTTCGCCAATAAGCTCTAGATCAAATTGATCGGCAATTTCCCCAAGCGTCATTTTCAAGGCTGGAGAGCCTTTATGACTTTGGTCTTGACGATGCGTCCATCTCGTTAAGCTTCTCAGTGACCTTGCGCGTAATGTCGTAGAGATCGCCGACGTACAGGGCTGCCCCTCTCGGTAAAATCAGGTCGTAGTCATTTTTTAGGACGAGATCTTCAATTGCTCTCTGGATCTTCGCCTCGGTCCCGGAAAAGAGTTCCGTCTGACGAGCATTAATCGCTTTTTGCAGCTTCTGCCGCTCGTAAACAAAATCGTTATTATAGGATTCTATTTCTTGCTGGATGCGACGTTTTTCATCGACACTCATCACCTCGGCATCCTTCTGCAAACGCTCAAGCAACGCAGCTGCATTGGTTTTTATGGTATTGATCTTGGCGTCGTCAGTTTTAAATTCTTCCTGGATTTGTACTAGAAGCCTCTTTGCCTCCTCAGAATTCAGGATGGCGCGTTGCACATCAACGACAGCTATCTTTACTTCCGCGAGAGCAATCGGCGATGCAAGCGCGAGCACGCTAATAGCCACGGCAGCCCACATACGTTGTTTGATTTGCACAATTTTCTCCTTAAGTGCTTTAATTGGATAGAGAGCCTTCAGCGGTTCTTAGAGAGCCTTCAGCGGTTCTTGTAGAGCCTTCAGCGGTTCTTATAGAGCCTTCAGCGGTTTTTACAGAGCCCTCAGCGGTACTTAATAAATAAAGCCTGCCGGTTTTACTAGCCTGCATTTACGATGGGCGCAGATATTTACACATTCACCCCCGTGATTCAATCACGAGCCTCTAGTTTGAACCGTAAAGACCTAAAAAGTTCTTCCTAACTCAAACTGAAAAGATTCTTTCTCATCTCCCCTTTTCTCGTTAAAAGGCACTGAAAAGGCAAAGCTGATGGGAGCAAAGCCCGTAATCCACGTAATGGCAATACCCGCACTGTAGCGCAATTCACCCTCATCGATGTCCAGACAGAAGGAACTGATGGCGGGACAATTTGTATTGAATACGTTGCCCGCATCCAGGAAAATAACCGACTTCAGTTGTCTTTGATCTTTGATAAACGGTAGCGGGAATAGAATTTCGGCGTTTGCCTCAATCAGTACGTTCCCGCCGATAGGATCAGGTTCACCAAAGGAATCCAGCGGCGAAGGCGTAGTCCTCGGACCCAGAGTGTTGGTCTCATAACCCCGCACAGATCCCATGCCGCCAGCAAAGAAGTGCTTGTAAAACGGAAACGAATCAGAACTGCCATATGCGTTTCCGTAACCTAAATCTGTTCTAAGCCGTAGCGTCAACGATTTAGTTAAGGGGAAGAATATCTGACCACTATAGTTTATACGGAAATATTCCAACTCACTTCCCGGCACTGTCATTTCAAACGACAGGCTCTGGGATCTACCTCCCGTCGGCAGAAGACCCCTGTTAAGGGCAGACATACTGTACGATGCTGATACATTTACCAGGTTAAACTTTTTCCCTTCCGCGTCCAGGAACTGTGATATTTCCTGCGCCGGAAAAATACCTTCCTTAATTCTTGTATTTTCATACCCCACGCTGAAACTGATCCTTGAAATTTCACTGATCGGGTAACCAAAGTTGACCGAGCCACCAAAAGAATCTGTGGAAAACCTGGCAATATTACGTTCGTCGAAATTACTACTCCTGAAGAAGACCGAGTAGCCACGGCTCACACCGTCAACAGTGTAGTAAGGATTGAAATAGGAGAAATTATACGCCGTCTGGAAGCTACTGCGATTAACTCCCAGACTCACGCTGTTACCGGTGCCAAAAACATTGGATTCCCGATACGACAGTCCCAGGATCAGACCGGTGTCCTGTGCAAATCCCAGTGTCGCAGAGATGGAACCGGAAGGTTGTTCCTCAACGGTATACTGAACATCGATCTGGTCGTCAGAGCCCGCAACCGGTGGAGTTTCAACATTGACTTCCTTGAAAAATCCTAGCCGTTCAAGCCGCACCTTGGATGATTCAATTGCTGCATTGGAAGCCCATCCTCCTTCCATCTGGCGAAGTTCACGGCGTAAAACCTCATCCTGTGTCAGGGTGTTACCACGGAAGCTGATCCTTCGTACATATGCCCTTTTCCCCGCATCAACAAAGAACTTCACGGTTACAGTATCACCTTCTTCATCAATCACAGGTTGACCGGTAGCGCTGGCAAAGGTATATCCTGCATTCCCCAATGCTCTTTCAATGCGCTCTTCAGACACGGTCATCAGTTCCCTTGAGAATATCTGACCTTTGCGCGTCAGCAGCAGGGAACGGATAACCCTCTCAGAGACGTCATGCAGTTCACCGGCCACATCCACATCCGAGACTTTAAACTGCTCCCCTTCAATGATATTGATGGTGATATAGACGTCTTCCATGTTCGGCGCAATTGATACCTGGGTGGAATCGATGACGAAAGTCAGGTACCCGCGATCCAGATACCAGGACTCAAGTTTTTCCAGGTCACCTTTCAGCTTTTCCCTGGAATACTGGTCATCTTTGGTATAGAAGGAAAACAGAGACGGAAGTTTCAACTCCATCATTTCAAGCAGTGTTTCATCGTCAAACATGGTATTACCGATGATGTTGATGTGCTTGATGCCGGAAACATTACCCTCATTGACAAATACTTTGATTGCAACGCGGTTCCGGGGCAGGTACTCAACCTCTGTAGAAATTCTCGCGTCATATCGGCCCTGGCTTACATACTGACGTTCCAGGTCGCCGGTCATGTGCTCCAGCGTGACTTTCTTGAATATCTGGCCCTGGGATAGCCCTGAATCGCTCAACCCCTCGAGCAATGCCTCTGTCTTGATCGCCTTGTTGCCCTCAAACTCGATGACCTCAATGGAGGGCCTCTCCTTCACCAGAATGACCAGAACATTGTCGTCGCGCCCGACCTGTACATCGTCAAAAGACTCGGTCTTGAACAGGGCGCGAATTATCAGGCGAAGATCAACTTCATCAATATCATCGCCGACATTAAACGGGATCGCGCCGAATACCGTTCCCGCCGAAATTCTCTGCAGACCCTCCACACGAACATCTGAAATTACGAAGCCATAGGCTTGCAGAGAGCTGATAAAAATGACAACTCCCAATATTATTCGGTACAAGGATTTTTCGTAAAAACGCATCATAAAAAACAGTGAGACTTTATAATCTTGTTAGATCGTTGTAGAACGCCAGCAGCATTATACTAAAGATAAGAAACATACCCATCTGCAAGCCCCAGACCTGAACCCGTTCTGGCACAGGTTTTCCTACCACAAGCTCGATAAAATAATACAGCAGGTGTCCGCCATCCAACACCGGGATCGGTAAAAGATTCAGGACACCGAGACTGATACTGAGCAATGCAATAAACCCGATAAAGCTGGCGAGCCCTGATTGCGCGGTTTGATTTGCTATCTGGGCAATTGTAATCGGACCACTCAAATTTTTAGGCGAAATGGCCCCAACCATCATTTTTTTAATGGAAATCAACGTGAAAACCGTAATCTCCCAGGTCTTGTTGATCGCAGGTATCCACGCATAATAGAGGGGATAGCTGACTTCACGCAGCATCTCGGGAGGCAACACTATCGCTTCTCTCGAAGCACCGATGAATCCGAAAACCTCACCCTCGCGTTCTATTCGCGCGGGTATCACGGTGAGATCAATCATTTCATGGTCGCGCATAATTTTAAGTGCGATGGGCGATTCAGGATTAGCTTTGATGACTTCTACCCAGGAAATCCATGACGAAATGCGCCTGCCGTTGGCAGTAATCACTTCATCACCTGCCAGCAATCCCGCCGCTTCTGCGCGACCATCAGCAATGATGCCGCCAATCCGGGCTGGTATTTTCGGATACTTCAGCACCAGTCCCAGGTCTGAAGTCGGGTAGGGCTCTTCAATATTAGACATCCAGTCATTGATTGCCACGTGTAATTCGATCCTCGAGTCGTAACTACCGGCTTGATTTACCGTGATCACGATGTCGCCGCTCTCACCCAATCGTCTGAAAAGCCTTAAATTGACGTCAGACCAGGTTCGTGTTTCTGCTCCGTCTATGGCGACAATTTCCTGACCTGCTTTAAATCCGGCCCGGCCAGCTTTCGAATCCGGATCAATATCACCCAGGAGTGGCACAACACCAGTGACACCTACGCTGAAGAGAACCCAGTAGGCCAGGATAGCGAGCAGGAAATTTGCGACAGGACCCGCTGCAACGATGGCGATTCTCTGCGACAAAGGTTTGCGATTAAACGCAAGGTGCTTCATGTCATCCGGCACAAAACCTTCGCGTTCATCCAGCATTTTCACATAACCGCCGAGAGGAATAACAGCTATGGCAAATTCCGTTCCCATCAGCGGTTCATTGCTGCGAGTGCGGATCTCCTGATCATCAGGAACCGGTACCGGAGTCGGCGCAGGTCCACGCTTGATATAAATGGGTTTGCCAAAACCAACACTGAACCTGAGGACATGGACGTTGCACATTCTGGCGACCCAGTAATGACCGAACTCGTGTATGGTGACCAGAATAGACAAGGTCACTATCAGTGCCAATATGCTTTGCAGAATTTCTATCATGAAATCGGTTATCTCGCTCGTATCTTTTGTAACGCCCGGTGTTTCGCTTCTTCATCCAAAGCCAGGATGTTCTCTATTGTATGTGCTTCTTCACAGCTTGTCTGTTCAAGTACAGATTCAATAATTATTGGGATATCCGTAAAGGGAATAAGTTCATCCAGAAAATACTGGACCGCAATTTCATTAGCCGCATTGAGCGCAATGGCATAGCTTTGCGCCTGACCGGCGACCTGCTGGCACAGGGCGAGACACGGGTAACGGTTCAGGTCCACTGCCTCAAAGTGCATGTCCACCAGGTCAGTGAAATCAAGGCCTGGCACACCGGATTCAATTCTATCCGGCCATGCAAGCCCATGGGCAATAGGCGTACGCATATCGGGATTGCCTAGCTGGGCGACCAATGACCCATCTACATACTCCACCATGGAATGCACGATACTCTGGGGGTGGATAACCACTTCTATATCCCGCGGATTCACGGAAAACAGCCAGCTTGCTTCTATCAGTTCGAGCCCTTTATTCATCATGCTGGCCGAATCAACTGATATTTTTCTGCCCATTTTCCAGTTGGGATGGGCACAAGCCTCATTGGGAGTAACCTTCGCCAGGGATTCAATCGGTTTCCTGAGAAACGGTCCGCCGGAGCCCGTCAGCAATATTTTCCGAACCCCCTTCGCATGGTCAGGGGCACCATTGGCGAGGCACTGATAGATGGCATTGTGCTCGCTGTCAATGGGTAACAAGATGACCCCTGCCTGCTCAACTGACTGCATGAATAGACTGCCGGACATCACCAGCGATTCCTTGTTCGCAAGAAGTAGCCTTTTCCCCGCCTTCACCGCAGACAAGGTGGGTTCGAGCCCGGCACCTCCCACAATCGCGGCCATGACCACATCGACTTCCTCGTGTGCCGCTACCGCGCAAAGACTGTCCTTTCCAGACAGCACCTGCGTCTTACATCCCGCCTGCAGCAATCGCTCTTCTAGTGCAGGCACTCCTTCGTGTTGTTTCAGAACTGCAAATTTCGGGCTAAATGTAGCGCACTGTTCGGCAAGTGTTTCCCAGTCTGAATTCGCTGTAAGCGCATGCAACGCATAGCGATCCCCATGGCGAGCGATCACATCCAGCGTGTTGACACCGATAGAACCGGTGGATCCCAATATTGTGACGTTTTGTTTTTTAACTAACGGCACGGTCATTGCCAACCGTATATCAGAATAAACAGACTAAAGGTCGGGCCTGCAGCCAACAAACCGTCAATGCGATCCAAAAATCCGCCATGACCAGGCAACAAATTGCTGCAGTCCTTAATACCCCGATTGCGTTTGAACATACTAACGGTCAAATCGCCGAGAACAGAAATAACAGCGACGGCAAGACATGCCATCAGGAATACGACTCCTCGCAGGGTCGTAAGATCCGGCTTACCCAGCCACAATGACATCCCAGCAGCGATCACCAATGCCGTTACCATACCCCCGCAAAAGCCCGCCCAGGATTTACCGGGGCTTACCCTGGGTGCCAGCTTGCGCTTGCCGAAAGCCTTGCCACTAAAATATGCGCCGATATCTGCACCCCAGATGAGAAAAAACAACAGCAGAATTAGAAAATTGTTATCCACGCTCTGTTTCAGCTGAACCAGCGCAACAAATCCAGGCACCAGCACCAACACACCAATGACTAAGCGGGTCTCTTTCGCGTTCCACGTATCTTCCAACGCAGGATACCGGGCGACCAAACACAGCGCGGTCATCCACCACACAAACGCTGTGGCTAAAATCCACAATGGCGGCACGAACCAGGCAGCACCGAGCAGCAAGGCAATAAACCCGGCGTACATATATCTGGCAGTCCCCGAAAAGTCTGCCAGGTTCGCCCATTCCCAGGCTGATACAACAATGATCATTCCCACAAACAAGGAAAAACCGGGAACAGCCAGGAAGAAAACACAGGCAATCGAAATCGGTGCAATGATCAGTGCGGTGATTATTCTTTGCTTCAACATTTGCAGTCGACTCGGCGTCCCCGACTAGGCGTCCCCAACTAGAAATCCAGCAGATCAGATTCTTTCGATTCAAGCGCAGATTCAACTGCCCTGATCTTCTGGTCGGTTAATTTCTGAACCAGTTCCTCACCTCGATGAAAATCATCTTGGCTAATTTCTTTTTCTTTTAAAAATTCCTTCAGGTCGCTGTTTGCATCCCGCCGAATGTTTCGAATGGCAATACGTGCGTTTTCAGCTTCATTCTTGGCCACTTTAGCCAGGTCCTTACGATTTTCCTCTGTCAGCGGCGGCATGGGCAGGCGAATGTTGTCACCGCTTGTCGCTGGATTAAGACCAAGATCAGATTTCAAAATCGCTTTTTCAATAAGCGGAATAACTGCTTTTTCCCATGGCGTAATCAGCAGGGATCTGGCGTCTTCCACCAGGATGTTGGCGACCTGGTTGAGGGGAGTCTGATTACCGTAGTATTCGACGGTGATGCCATCCAAAATACCCGGATGGGCACGGCCAGTGCGGATCTTGATGAAAGCTGATTCCAGGGAAGCCAAGGTCTTGTTCATCCGCTCGTCGGCGTCCTGTCTGATGTCTTCGATCACTCTTTTTCCCCTCTTTAGCGACTGACTATGAGCGTTCCTTCGTCATTTCCCATAACCGCATCACGCAAAGCTCCGGTTTTATCCATGGCAAATACGCGCAGCGGCATATCGTGATCCCGGGCAAGACATATTGCCGTCAAGTCCATTACACCAAGCTGTTTATCCAGCACCTCGTCATAAGTCAAACGATCGAATTTTGACGCATTCTTATCCACCATCGGGTCAGCGGAATAAACGCCATCAACTTTCGTGGCCTTCAGAACAATGTCCGCGTCAATTTCAATCCCGCGTAAACACGCGGCGGAATCAGTAGTAAAAAAAGGATTGCCGGTACCGGCAGAAAAAATCACAACATCACCGTCATCAAGATGCCGGATCGCAAGGCGGCGATCATAATGTTCAACAACGCCACTCATGGGTATGGCAGACATGACGACCGTGTGGATATTTGCCCTCTCCAATGCATCTCGCATGGCCAGTGCATTCATGACCGTCGCTAGCATCCCCATATGATCACCGGTAACGCGATCCAATCCCGCTGCATGCAACTCGGCACCTCGAAACAAGTTGCCGCCACCGATGACAAGTCCCACCTGAATACCAATACCGACCAGCTGCCCTATCTCCAGCGCAGTTCGATCCAATATTGCCGGATCAATACCAACGCCTTTACCACCCAGTGCTTCACCACTCAATTTGAGCAGAATGCGCTTGTATCCGGGGGTGCTTTTACCTGGCATGGCTTAAATCAGGAGACTTGTCTGGCTACTTCTGCAGCAAAGTCGTCGTCGTCTTTATCGATACCTTCACCAACCTCGAAGCGAACAAAACGATTGACCTTTGCCCCCGCTTCGCTCAGGAGAGCACTAATCTTGATATCCTTATCTTTGACGAAAGGCTGTTCGGTCAGGCTGATTTCTGCCAGATATTTTCTGATTCTGCCCTCTATTATCTTCTCGATAATTTCAGGTGGCTTACCGCTATCCTTCGCCTGGGCCGTATAAATCTCACGTTCTTTGGCAATCACATCAGCTTGCACGTCATCCGGAGAAATGACAGCCGGTCCAATCGCCGCAATATGCATAGCGATATCTCTGCGCAACGATTCGGATCCACCCTCCATGGCAACCAGGACACCAATCTTACCGTTGTTGTGAATATAGCTGGCGGCAGATCCCTCAAAACATTCCGCCCGGCGAATCGAGCAATTCTCGCCTATTTTCTGTACCAATCTTTCCCTGGTGGATTCCAGCCCGGATTCAAGCAGTTTCGAGATGTCTGTTTCCCCGGATTTGAAAATCTGGTCTGTCACTGTCTCCATAAAACCAAGAAAGTTCTCATCACGCGCCGCAAAGTCTGTTTCGCAGTTCACTTCCACCATGACTGCACGCTTGCCATCTTCCGCTATCTTCATGCCAATCAATCCATCGCTGGCGATACGGCCGGCCTTTTTTGCAGCTTTCATGCCGCTGGCCTTGCGCAGCGTGTCAATTGCCAGATCCACATCGCCATCAGACTCCGCTAACGCATTCCTGCAATCCAAAATGCCGAGACCGGTTCGCTCTCTTAATTCTTTAACCAGTGATGCTGCAATAGCCATCTTTCAATCCTCTCTCTGTCGCAGAAGGTTTACCTTCAAATGTATTTCAGTTCTCGCTTGTGCTTGCCTCGCTACTCGGCGCAGCGACTTCTTCTCCTGCCGACTGTGACGCGACTTCGGCAGCAGGTTCCTCTTTTGCTTCCGCCGTCTCAACGGTCCCTGAGGATTCTGTAACGACTTCTACAAAGTCATTTTCATCGACGCTACCCTGAATTTCCGCCTTAACGGCAAGAATCGTATCGCTAACTGCGAGCAGAAAGAGCCTTATGGAACGAATGGCATCATCGTTACCCGGAATGACATAATCGACTCCCTCCGGATCGCTGTTAGTATCAACAATACCGATGACGGGAATCCGCAGTTTCTGGGCTTCAGTAATGGCAATACGCTCGTGATCAACGTCAACGACAAACAGGACATCGGGCAAGCCGCCCATGTCTTTAATTCCGCCCAGACTTCTCTCGAGTTTATCCAGGGTCCTTTGCCTGGACAGTCCTTCTTTTTTAGTCAGTTTCTCGAAGGTACCATCAGCACTTTGCGATTCAAGGTCGCGCAAACGTCGAATAGATTGCCTGATCGTTTTATAATTCGTGAGCATACCGCCCAACCATCTCTTGTCGACATAAGGCATGCCACTTCGAATGGCGTGTTCCTTGATCAGCTTGCCGGCACTCCTTTTCGTACCAACAAACAGGATCTTGTTCCGTTTCGAGACGACGCTCTGAATATATTCCAGCGCCTCATTCAGCGCCGGGACGGTTTTCTCAAGATTGATAATGTGAATGTTGTTCCTGGCCCCGAAAATGTACTCCCTCATTTTTGGGTTCCAGTATCTGGTCTGGTGACCGAAATGTGCGCCTGCTTCCAGCAGATCGCGCATGGATACGCTAGTCATACATACTCCAATGTTTGGGTTAAGCCTCCACGTATCCCATGATCCAACCCGTGTCCTGCCTGTCCTGAACCGAAGGCTCAGGAACTCAAGGACTCAAGGCACCCGGATCATGTGTCGATAGGTGTGAGAATTTTTATCCCACCACCGGGACCCTAAACAGGGTCCCGGTTGGCGGGAAAGTCAGTTAACTTATCTGCCAGCCCAGCTGGCAGGCGCGGTTTATACCATAAATCGGGATCGGAGTAAAAATTAGACTCTCATTGGGCCGGGGTAAAACCGCAGCCAGCCAGCTTATACTACGAGTGTCCTCCCCAGCATTTACTCCGACCCCAACTAGAGTTCTGGTATAGTCTGCTCCCCCCGTATCCGCAAACCCTGTATTCGAAACTATGGCGATTAACTTAAAAACATCGGATGAAATCGAGAAAATGCGAGTTGTGGGCGCGCTGGCAGCGCGGCAACTGGAAATGATCGAGGAACATATCAAGCCGGGGATCAGTACCGGTGAGCTTGATCGAATTTGCCATGAGTATACGGTGGGCGAACAAAATGCGATTCCGGCACCACTCGATTACCGGGGATTCCCCAAATCGATTTGTACCTCAGTCAACCATGTGGTGTGTCACGGTATTCCAACTGACGACAAGATCTTAAAAAATGGTGACATCATCAACGTGGACGTGACCCTCATCAAGGATGGCTTTCACGGTGATACCAGCAAAACATTTCTCGTCGGTAAACCCAGGGTACTGGCCGAAAGGCTGGTAAAAATCTGCCAGGAATGTCTGTACCGGGGCATACGGACCGTTAAACCTGGCGCCCGGCTGGGGGATATAGGTCATTCAATCCAGGTTCATGCGGAGCAGAACCGGTTCTCTGTGGTTCGGGAGTATTGCGGGCATGGTATTGGCACGATTTTTCACGATGAGCCACAGGTTCTTCATTACGGTACACCCGGCACCGGGGTTGAATTGAAACCCGGGATGACCTTTACCATTGAACCGATGATCAATGCAGGCAAAGCCGCGGTGAAACTGCTGCCGGACGACTGGACCGTGGTGACCAAGGATCACAAATTAACCGCTCAATGGGAACACACCATCCTGGTTACCGAAACAGGCTACGAGATACTAACCTACCGTAGTGATGACACAATCGATCGCTGCGTCTAGGGAGCCTCTGATCAAGTATTTAATTGAAGTACTCGAATCAGACCTTGCCCGTACAAAACAACCCATACCCCTGTTCAAGGAAGCCATCCTTGACACTCGACTCGATCATAAAACGCGATTTGGCGAGGGAGAGGATGCGGAAAAACTGGTTCGTGAGAGAGCGGCGTTTATAGACGAGATCATGCGTCTTGCCTGGGGTCGTTTTAACTGGGATGAGAACAAGGCCAGCTGGCGCAAGACAAGAATCTCGCTGCTGGCGGTGGGCGGTTATGGCAGGAAGGAATTACATCCGCACTCTGACATCGATCTGTTAATCCTGCTGGAACGGAACAGCTACGATTTGCATTCCGGGAATATACAGTCCTTCCTCGCTCTTTTGTGGGATATCGGACTAGAAGTCGGCCATAGCGTGCGTTCAGTCAAGGAATGCCGGGCACAGGCGAAGAATGATGTGACAGTTCTGACTTCAATGATGGAGTCCCGCACCCTGTGCGGTGACGATGAATTAAGCGTCCGGATGAACGCGAAGATAGCCCCGGAAAAAATCTGGTCACCCAAGGCCTTCTACCGGGCAAAACGGAAGGAGCAGGTCGAACGGCACCAAAAATCAGCCCACACCGAATATAGCCTGGAGCCAAATGTAAAAACCTCCCCAGGAGGATTGCGAGATATCCAGACAGTGATGTGGATCGCCCGCAGAAAATTCGGTTCCGTCGATTTTGAAGACCTCGTGGAGCAGAACTTCCTCACCGCGACGGAAAGCGAATTGCTGAATCAGGGCAGGAAGTTCCTCTGGAAAATCAGGTTCGGTCTGCACCTGCTTGCTGGTCGGGACGACGATCGTTTACTGTTTGAACATCAACAGAATCTGGCCAGCATGTTCGGCTACGTCGATGGTGATCAACTGGCGGTTGAGCAGTTCATGCAGGATTACTATCGAACCGCACATGAACTCAGTGCCGTTAACGAATTGCTATTGCAGCACTTTGACGAAGCCATCGTCCGCTCATCAGAGCGCGCAAAAATACAACCGATTAACGACCGATTTAGAATCCGTAATAATTATCTGGAAGTAACATCCGACGATATTTTTAAGCGGTATCCGCAAGCATTGCTGGAAATGTTCGTGATTATGGGTTCCAGCGATAATATTGAAGGAGTTCGCGCCGCAACCATCCGCCTCGTTCGTCGCCACGTTGATCTGATTGACGAGGATTTTCGCGCCAACCCTGAATCAGCAAAACTTTTTCTGGATTTGCTCGGGTGTACAAATCACCTTTTCACACAATTACGCAGGATGGCCCGTTACGGGATCCTCGGCGCTTATCTACCGGAATTCGGACGAGTCATTGGCCAAATGCAGTTCGACCTGTTTCACATCTACACAGTGGATGCGCACACGCTTCAGGTTGTACGAAATATGAGACGATTTCGCTACAAGAACCAGGAGCAGCAGTTTCCAATCGCTGCACACATTCACCATCGCCTTCCCAAAGTGGAGTTACTTTATGTCGCCGGGCTCTACCATGATATAGCCAAGGGCCAGGGCGGGGACCATTCAGAATTAGGGGTGGCAGTAGCCAGAGACTTTTGCCGCAGACACAACCTGGGCACATGGGATACCAATCTTGTGTGCTGGCTGGTGCGGAATCACCTTGTGATGTCTACCACAGCGCAAAGAAAAGACATTCAGGACCCGGAAGTTATCCGCGAGTTTGCGCTGTTCGTACAAGATCAGGTACGTCTGGATTATTTGTATGCACTAACGGTCGCGGACATCAACGCAACCAATCCGACCTTGTGGAATAGTTGGCGTGCATCATTGATGCGTCACCTGTATCTCAGCACCAAGCGTCTGTTACGCCAGGGACTGGAATCCCATGTAGATCGCTTTCACTACATTACTGACACACAGAATCGTGCACTGGAGCGCCTGCAAGAACGAAACATAAAACGAGAATCAATCCTTGCCATGTGGAAAGACGTGGATGATGACTACTTCTTACGTGAGTCCGTGCATGACATTGTCTGGCACGCCGAAGCCATCAGTAAACATAGCCTCGTTGATGGTCCACTAATACTAATACGGGACGATACCCTCAAGAGACGCGCGGACGAGGGTTCAACCCAGATTTTTGTGTACAAGGAAAACACAAAAGAACTTTTCGTTTCCATTGTGACGGCGTTGGATCAACTGGCTCTCAACGTCGTGGATGCTCGCATCCCCGGAGCCGCGAATAACCGTTCTTTCTATACCTTTGTCGTACTCGAATCCAATGGTCAGCCGATTGGAGACAGACCTGGACGAATTGAACGAATTCGCTCAACACTTTTAAAATACATGCAACCAGGGAACGCATCTGTAGGCCTGAGCCAGAGAAGAACGCCGCGGCTGCTAAAGCAGTTTGTGCTCAAGACGGAGGTCCACCTCAGGGAAGATTCCACTGGCGATCACTCCATTCTGGAAGTGATAACGCCAGATCGTCCTGGACTGCTTTCCATTATAGCCAACATTTTCGTCGACCTGGATATTATTCTGCAGAATGCCAAGATCACAACCCTCGGCGAAAGGGTCGAGGACGTGTTCCATATTACCGATGAGGGCGGTAACCCTATTCGGGACGAAACACTGCAAGCCGTCCTGGAGCAGCGCATCAAGGATGAGCTTGATTATCATATCGACAAGGTCGCGTCCTAGGAGAGCTCTTTAGCCCTACCCGCACCTTCTCCAGACCAGTAAAAGTCGTCATAATGTCCGAAGAGGACTATCCTGCCTGCGTAAATTTCATTCATTCAGTGAGTACCACTATGTACAGTCTTGCATTTGGCATCGGAACCAGAAATTCACAAGATGAATGGCTCGAGGTTTTCTTCCCCAGACCAATCTTCAGACCCAGCAGCGAACTCGTTTCACAGATTGCCGGGGCAATTAACTACGAGGGTGGCAATCGGGATATCGAACTCGACGGTGATAAAATACAAAAGCTCATCGACAGCATCGGTGAACCAGAGCAAAAAGCGATCCTCTCGGCGATGAAGGGTTCAGTTAAACCTTGCGTTGCCACACTTATCGAATCGGACACTGAATTGAGTTCAACGCCGGAAACCTATCTCAAACTGCATTTACTGTCCTATCGGTATGTCAGACCCAACGAACAGAATCTCCACGACCTTTATGCCATATTGCCTAATGTCGCGTGGACCGATATCGGCGCAGTAGACCTGAGGGAGCTTGACCATCTTCAACTTGAAGCGCGTATCCAGGGCCGTGTTTTGGAAGTTGCAGGCATCGATAAATTCCCGAAGATGACCAACTACGTAGTACCCACAGGGGTGCGTATTGCTCATTCAGCCAGAGTCAGGCTCGGCGCCTACCTGGGCGAGGGCACCACCGTCATGCATGAAGGACTGGTGAATTTCAACGCTGGCACCGTCGGGCCAAACATGATCGAGGGCAGGGTGTCCCAGGGCGTACTTTTAGATGCCGGCAGTGATCTTGGCGGCAGCGGCTCCACCATGGGCACCCTGTCTGGAGGCGGTAAACTTGTAATATCAATCGGCAAGGATTGCCTGATTGGCGCCAACGCAGGCTGTGGTATTTCCCTCGGAGATCGTTGCACCATTGAAGCCGGTCTCTATATCACTGCAGGGACTGTAGTGCAGGTACTCGACGAGAACAAGAATCCCGTCAAGACAGCGAAAGCAAGGGAGTTGTCCGGGCATTCGGATATGCTGTTTATTCGAAATTCCCAGACCGGGGTTGTCGAATGCAGGACCAATCACCATGCTATTTCTCTGAACGAATCCCTGCACGCTCACAACTAGCCCGGACTATTCATGAAGGCGGTTTAGCGTTATTGTTAGGTTAATATAAATCAATAGCTTATGTCTGTTTTTATGGATAATTCGATTATACAGTCTGGTCCTGATCAATGAATAGTCCGGGCCAGGGAATCTTCGTTTAATGGATTCATTCGACGAGACCACTCTCGAACTAACGAAACAATTCATTCGCGCGGCATCAGTTTCCCCTGTCGACGCTGGATGTCAGAAGCTGATCGCACGGTTCCTTGCCGATCTCGGTTTCGACATTGAACACATGCCATTTGGCAACGTCGAGAATCTATGGGCGACCCGGAGCCAGGGTCGGGAAAACACAAGCGGCCCTGTTTTTGTATTCGCCGGTCACACTGATGTTGTCCCTCCTGGACCACTTGGCGAATGGCAAACAGATCCGTTCGAACCTGTTATCAAAGGCGATGTCCTTTACGGCAGAGGCGCAGCTGATATGAAAGGATCACTGGCAGCCATGCTAACGGGTGTTCAAAGGTATCTCGCGACGACAAAAATCTACAACGGCACGATTGCTTTTCTGATCACAAGCGACGAGGAAGCAGATGCCATCAATGGAACCGCAAAAGTTATAGAAGAACTTAGAACTCGCGGCACACCTATCACCTGGTGCATTGTTGGAGAACCCTCCAGCAGCGAAAAGCTGGGAGATGTTGTAAGGATCGGCCGTCGGGGTTCACTCAACGCCACCCTGACGATTAAAGGTCAGCAGGGTCACATCGCCTATCCGGATGATGCAAGCAACCCAATTCATTCTGCGCTTCAGGCACTAGCCGACCTCGCCGCCATAACCTGGGATGGTGGTAATGACTTCTTCCCGCCCACCTCCATGCAGATCTCCAATATCCATAGCGGTACAGGTGTAAACAACGTAATACCCGGTGAGATGACTGTCCTGTTCAATTTCCGTTATTCAACCGGATCTACAATGGAATCATTGAAATCGCGGACCATGGATATCCTGGAGAATTACAATTTCGAATACCATCTCGACTGGTCGCTTTCGGGCGAACCGTTTATTACAGAAGGCGGCGAACTAATCCCGGCAGTTCAATCGTGTCTTAAAGAATCACTGGGAATCGAAACCGAACTTTCAACCTCGGGCGGGACTTCTGATGGACGATTCATTGCACCCTATGGCGCCCAGGTTGTCGAACTGGGTCCCTGCAACAAGACCATCCACAAAATTAACGAGTGCGTTTCGATCAAGGAGTTACAGCAACTATCGCGCCTATACACATCAATCCTGCAGAAAATGCTGGGGGATTCCTGATCTGCTTTCAAATATCACGGCGCTATTTCGATTATCGGAATCCCTTGTGTGCGACTGCAAGGATATTGTGAAACCGCTACTTTATTTCTGCATAGCCGTCACCAGTTTCCTGGTGTTTATTGCTGTCTTCGCCCCGGCTGCGCCAGTGTGGTCCCTGATCCGGGAAACCGTTCACGAGCGCGTACCTGACCTGAATGTGTACCGTGTCTCGGGCACTATCTGGAGTGGAGAAAGCGAAATTCAATTTCGCCGATTCCCTCCCTCTCTGGTCACATGGCAACTGTCTCCAGTAGACTTGATAAAAGGTGTCGCGAAGATCAGGGTGAGAGCGCAAGGCGAAGGTCACTTACTTGAAGCCGAAGTAGCGCTTACTGCATCAAACGCAGACATCAAATCCCTGCATGGCACCATCGACAGCGATTACGTCAATGTCGTGAGCGAGGAATTCGGGTTTACCTTTTCCGGCAACCTTGAAATCAGGGAACTATCCATCTTAGCCGATCGAATCTGGATCACCGGCGCTGCCGGCACAGCCCATTGGACTGGCGGGCGAATCATTATCAAAACTGCTGCCGGGCCTCAATCCTTCGTACTTCCGCCCCTGCAGGCACTGTTCCTTATGCGGCAGCAACAGTTAATCCTCGATATCACGCATCAGCAACAGACATTAATCAGCATTATCTTACGAAAAGGCGGCTGGGCGGAAATTGCCATCAAGGCCAGGATGTTCGTTCTCGCCAACCTGCCAATACCAGGGGGATCTGACCGAAACGAAACTATCCTGCTAATAGAAGAAAAAATATTGTAAGGTACCGCGACACCCCGGGCATAACCAAGGATTTTCCCCTGGACCTTTTTTTCGATTTATTTCAACAATATAGCCGAAAACTGGCGACCGCCGCCAGCATTGGATTTGTCGTATTAATCAGCCTTTCCGTCGCCAACACCCTACTCTTTATCGTCGAGAATATGGATGAAAGGGCAGATATTGGCGTGACAGGCAACAAACCTGAAGTGACGACCCGAAAGAGCAACGAGATCGATCTTTCGAGCCTAAACCTGTTTGGCCGTGTCCGGGAAACCGCGACTCCGCAAATTGTCGACGCACCGGAAACCAAGCTGAATCTCGAACTGCAAGGTGTGTTTATCTCACAAAACGAGAAAGCTTCTAGCGCTATCGTTTCCGAGAAAAACAAACCTGGAGAATTATTCCACATTGGAGACAGGCTTCCCGGGAACGCAGTATTGTCCGCGGTCTACAACGACCATATCCTGATCCGGCGCGGCTCGCGTACCGAAAAACTAATGTTCAGCGACATCTACCCGCGATCCAGCGCTAGCCGTTCCAATACTCGCCTCGATGGCAAAACGAACCCTAAACCAGTGTCCAGCAGGTTACGGCAGGTCAGAGAAAGAATCGCCCAGCGCAATCGGAATACCGCTACTCCGACCGGCTTCAACCTCCCGGGTTCGTCTCTACGAAACTATATGGACAAAAACCGGGACAGATTCCAGCAGGACCCTCACGCGGTGCTGGTTGAATTAGGGATATCACCTGTATCCGAGGGTAAGGAGAAGGGATACAAGGTAAATGGCGCAGTTTCACATACATCCTTGATGCGGGCAGGTTTACAGCAAGGTGACATCATACTTTCAGTTAACGGCAAACCAGTGGGCGATGTGATCAACGATGGCGCTTTCATCGAACAGACAATGGCGAGTAAACGTGTTCGTGTTGAAGTACAAAGAGGTTCGAGAAGATTCTTCCTGACTGTGCCTATCCCCTAAGAGGTTAAATTAAAGTAACATTGCGCGTATCCATCCCGATGTTTTTCAAAGGACCAAGAAATAAATAATGTGGCTGTTTAAGCGCTGCTTCTTACTGTGCTTCCTGTTGACTGCGCCCGTGTCGGCGTCAAATCAGGATGATGTGAAAATCAATCTCAAAAATGTTGATATCCGCATATTCATCACCCAGGTTTCGACTATTACCGGCAAGAGCTTCATCGTTGACCCAAGGGTCAAGGGCAATGTGACAATTATCTCAAATACTTTCATGGATACGGAGGGTGTTTACCAGCTTTTCCTGAGTGTGCTTCGAGTGCACGGATACGCTGCCGTCCCCGCAGGCAATGTGACTAAAATCGTGCAACAGGTTCTTGCAAAACAAAGCGGCAATCCCCTGGACTTCGCTGGTAGCTCAAACACGGAGGAACTCATCACCCGTGTTATTCCCATCAGAAACGCGCTGTCGATAGACCTGGTGAAAATATTACGCCCGCTGATACCCCAGTACGGCCACGTGGCAGGACTGCAGCAACCCAATGTACTGATCATCAGTGACCACGCTTCCAATATCAATCGACTGACAGAAATTATCAGCAGGATTGATGTTGCCGATAACCTTGAAATTGAAATCATCGGCCTCAAAGAAGCCTGGGTTGAGGATATGATTGCCCTGCTGGAACAACTGGCGCCTGACCAGATAGGTAAAAGTTCAAAAGGTCCCAACAAGATAACTATTGTCGCCAGCGCCAGAACCAACAGCCTTGTACTCAAGGGTGAGAGAGAAACTGTTGCCAGGGTGAAGTCTCTTGTAACCAGGTTGGATGTACCCGCAAACCGCTCCGGCAGTATTCAGGTAGTTCGATTGGCGCATGCGGACGCCACTCAGATGGCGGAAATCCTGAACAACCTGATTGCAGACAAGAGTTCGGCGGACAAGTCCTCCCAGGGGGTAGGCACCAGTATTCAGGCGGATGAATCCCTTAACGCACTCGTTATCAGGGCAGATCCCTCGACCATGCTGGACCTGAAGCAGGTCATTTCAAGTCTCGACGTACGGCGGCTACAGGTGCTAATTGAAGCCGCTATCGTTGAAGTCACTACGGACTTCAGCAGGCGACTCGGTACGGAACTATTTGTGGGAGACGGTTCCAGCGGCAACACGCCGATTGGCTTCACCGCGCCCACCGGAATCCTCGCCCAGCTCCTGCAAAACCTGGCGCTGGGTTCCCCAGAGGCCACATCCCTCGGGGAGGCGCCGTTTATCGGTGGCGGAAGAATCAATGAACGCGGTACAAGTTTTGCCCTCATTATCAGAGCGCTTTCTGCCAATAGTGATGTCAATCTATTGTCTACTCCGAGTATCACGACTATGGACAATGAGCAAGCAAAAATCGTGGTCGGTCAGACGGTGCCGTTTAGAACAGGTTCAACCGTCACCGGCAGTCAAGGCGCATCGAATCCTTTCACAACTATCCAAAGGGAAGATGTAGGGTTGACCCTGGAAGTTACACCGCATATCAATGAAGGCAACCTGGTAAGACTAGAAATATACCAGGAAGTATCAGAAGTTGATCCCGCCAGCCTGAGCGGCATCGGAACCAATGCTGCCGCCGACCTGATCACCAATAAACGTACCATTGAAACCACGGTGCTGGTGGACGATGGGGAAGTCATCATTCTCGGTGGTCTGACCCGGGACAAGGAAACGGTGTCATCTTCCAGGGTTCCCATATTGGGCAGCATTCCCTTCCTTGGCTTTTTATTCAGGAGCGAAATCAGATCAATGGAAAAACAGAACCTCCTCGTTTTCCTTCGGCCCACAGTTCTTGCGACCAAAGGTGACATTGCAACTCAAACCAAGCGTAAATTCCTCAATCTTTACGAAGTGGAGATTGAGGGTACAGATCCCGCCGAGTCCATATCCGAACTTTTCGATGGAATTTATTGATCGGGTCAAATCCTACCAGTACCACGCGACCCGGTGGCTTCTATCTACCTGGATAAAGCCGACTATTCTTGGTTGTAGTATCGACGAACTGCAACTGGACTCATCCGACCTCGTTTGTTACGTCCTGCCGTTTCGATCCACGGTTGACCTGATGGTGACAGACAAGGCCTGCGAACAGGCAGGGCTACCCAGGCCTGTTGACGGGATTGCTTCATTGGGCGAAAAACGTGCCATTTTTTTCCTCGGACATCCTGAAGGCCGGTTTGGTCGCAAGACACTCAGGCAACAGTCCGAACGTATGGTGCGATTGTTTGCGCACCAGGAAAACAACGAATGCGACATTAAAATCGTTCCAGCCTCACTGTTCTGGGGGCATCAGCCAGATCAGGAGAAGTCAATTTTCAAACTGATACTTTCTGAAAATTGGACAGTGACCAGCCGCTTCAAAAAACTGCTGGCAATTTTATTCCACCCGAACCACATTCTTCTTCAGTTTAGTACACCACTTAGTATTCGAACAATCACAGCAAACGAAGACAATCATGAAAAACAAGTACGCAAGCTCTTGCGAGTATTGCGCGTGCACTTCAACAACCAGAAGCAGGCGATTATCGGACCCGACCTGTCTCATCGCCGAACCTTGATAGATTCTATGATTCGCGGCAACGACATTCGCCATGCCATAGAGAAAGAAGCTTCCCGAAAAGACATTACTTTAATGCAGGCCGAGAAAAAGGCTGTCGCTCACGCCAACGAGATAGCATCAAACCAGTCGTTTCGCGTTATCCGCATGTTCCATGTGCTGTTGAGATGGTTGTGGAACAACCTTTATGACGGCATAGAGGTCCACAATATTGACCGTGTGAAAAAATTTGCACCAACACATGAAATCGTCTACATCCCTTGCCACCGAAGCCATATCGACTACCTGCTGTTGTCCTATGTCCTGTACCATAACGGTCTCACGCCACCACATATCGCCGCCGGTAACAACCTCAATCTCCCTATCATCGGCCCCCTGCTACGTCGTGCAGGTGCTTTCTTTATGCGACGATCTTTCCATGGCGACGCACTGTATAGAGCAGTGTTTGACGAATACATTCACCAGATGTTCTCCAGGGGTTACTCGGTGGAATATTTTATCGAGGGTAGTCGTAGCAGAACGGGACGCACCCTGAACCCCAGAACGGGTATGCTAAGCATGACTGTGCGCAGTTTCCAAAAGAATTCATCCCGACCTATCTGCCTGATGCCGATTTATTTCGGATACGAACGAGTACTCGAATCTTCCACCTACATGAGTGAACTGTCCGGCAAGGACAAGAAATCCGAATCAATTTTTGATGTGTTCAGAATATTCGGCTCTTTCAAGTACTCCTTCGGTCAGGTCACCGTTAACTTTGGCGAGCCGCTTCTGTTAACTGAATTTCTTGACCAGGAACTACCGGACTGGCAACAACAGCCGAACAATGCGGATGTATCCAGAGTCTGTTTTAGTCTGGCAAATGAACTGGCTACACGTATAAACAGTGCCACAGCTGTTAAAGTGGTGGGTATTGTAGCAACCGCCCTGCTCAGCACGCCCAGGCAAACCATTGAAGAGAAGCATCTACTGAACCAGATCGAACTTCTCACTGAACTTGCAAGATCCCTGGAATACAGCAACGATTATTCTGTCACGCCCCTGTCAGCGGAAAAAATACTGGAAAGTGCTGCGACTATTACGGGGATCAGTCGTAAAGAACATCCTTTCGGTGTGACCATCAGCGCATCTGCTGAACTTTCCATACTTCTTACCTATTACAGCAACAACATCTCACACATCTTCGCACTACCTTCACTGATAGCCGGGTACATCAAAACTGAACGGGTGACGACACCAGATAAAATCGTGTCTTTTTGCGAAAACCTGTATCCATTTCTCAAGGCAGAGTATTTTCTGCGTTGCTCGCCAGCCGAGGTGGAAGTACAGTGCCGACTAATCATAAAATTGTTCGCCGCGACAAGGCTGGTGATCATAGATGACAATAATGTAACGGCAGCGACTCACGGCAGTGACCGATTTGCATCGTTAATCGAATTGGCAGAAATAGTTGAACCGACATTGGAACGATTTCATATTGTTTCCGCCTTATTGATACATGAAGAGAATCGCTCTGTTCATCATCTGGAATCCGATGCGGCAGCGATCGCGCAACAACTTTCCGCAATCTATGGAATCAATTCCCCGGACTTTTTTGAGCGATCACTTTTCTCAACTTTCATCAACACCCTGAAATCTGAAGGCCTTGTTTCCACCGAAGATAACCTGGTGAAAAAGCAGGTCGGATTTCCTGACCTCGCCCAACTCATCAGTCATACACTGGCAGCCGATGTTCAGTACAACGTGCTGCAGGCTATTCCTCATTGAAGGAAGATATCGAAGCGGCTCGATTTTCCTTTCAGAGAAAACGTAGGCGTAAAGCCGTCGAGTTCTACCGCTGAAAACGGGCGTTTTAAGACGATCCTCTGGCTGCCGGTTGCCATCGCACACTTCATCAAAGTCGACACGTCCTCGTCTTTACCGATGAATCGCTGCAGGAACTGCATTGTCCCCTTTACCTGGGCACTCTTTTTCCTTATGGGAAACATGGGATCAATAAGAATAACATCGGATCTTGTGGACTGACGCCCAAGCAGGGTAATGGCGTCACCCTGAACAAGCGTGATTCTGCTGGCCGCCTCTGCAAGTCGCTCATCCGACAATGCCCGATTAAGGGCATCTTCAAGGAGAAACGCCATGACTTTAGAGCGCTCGAACATGGTCACTTCACACCCAAGTGAAGCCAGCAGAAAGGCATCCCTGCCAAGTCCCGCGGTACAATCGATAACCTTCAGTGAGGGCTTTACAGCCACAGCTTTCGCAATCATTTCCTTCTTCGGACCACTTCGTTTCAGGCGATAGCTAAATCCAGCATCTGAAAAACTGATATGCAGTGGATGCTGGTGACTGAAACGATCAACCAGACGCAAGCCCATATCAGAATTCTGTAAGAGGTAGCGACTCATCCGCCTGGTTTACTCGCGACCTTCTCGCGCAGATATTCCGGCCTCGCCTGCATTGCATCGATGGTTTCGCCCCGAGCCAATTTCACCACGCCAATGTCGAGCAGATCCTGGGGTTGGGGATAAACCTCCATGCGAATGTGCTGCATCCTGTTACCAGCCGCCAATTCAAGCTGCTTTTTAAGACGCCAACCATCTCCAACACCCACCCAATCGCGAGATTCAAGACCAGGGATATGGGATACCGGTAAGACACCCTCCTCACCGGTCAGATTCGGTATCCCATCACGCATATGATATGCGCCGAAGTAGACTTCTTCCTGCCTTGCAGATAACACCACAAAAATGTCAGTTGCTCCAGATTCCCTGTATTCACCCTGTGCCAGACAAGCGAGACTGGATACCGGGATAACGGGAATTTGCAGACCAAAGCCAAGCCCCTGCACGACACCAACCGTGATTCTCAGTCCGGTAAATGAACCGGGACCCTTTCCGAAAACTATCGCATCCAGGTCATTAAGGTTCACACCTGCTTTATCGGTGAGATCAACTATATTGGACAGAATGTCTCTACTGTGAGAACGATCGGACATGACAACCGATTGCCATCGTTTCTCACCTATCTGCAAGCCGATGGCACTGGTCTTCGATGAGGTATCGATCGCCAGCAGGTTCATTCCTGTCGCCCTGCGTTTTTTTCATTGATCTTCATCAGATGATCCAGAGCCTGGGTTTTATCGCTGGTCCATGACATTTCCGGCAGGCTCGCCAGGACCAGTTTGCCATAAGATTTACTCATGACCCTTGGATCACCCAGAACAAACAGGCCCTCATCAGATTCCTGCCTGATCAATCGACCAAATCCCTGTTTTAACGAAATGATGGCCTGAGGCAACAAGTATTCCATAAAACCATTGCCGCCTGTCGAGGCTATGGAATTTATCATCGCCCTGGATATAGGTTCCTCCGGGCTGGCAAAAGGCAGCTTGTCAATAACCAGGCATTTCAGCCCCGTACCACGCAGATCAACCCCTTCCCAAAAACTCTGGGTCGCCAGCAGAATACACCTGGATGTTCTTCTAAACTGCCGTAACAATTCGGATTTTGGCAACTGCCCCTGTGACAGGACGTGCAGGTCCTCTTCCATGGCCAATAATTCCCCGGCTAATTTAAGTGCCCTGTGGCTGGTGAAGAGACAAAACGTTTTGCCTGGATTAACTTTAAAAAACGGCAGAAGAATCTCAATCAGCGCCCGGGTATGCATATCTGTACCTGGGTGTGGCAATTCTTCAGGCACATAGGCTAGAACCTGGGCTTTATATTCAAACGGACTGGCAAACTGGTTTTCGATGACATCCTCGAGTCCGAGCGATTCACGTATATGATCAAATTTTCCACCAACAGCCAAGGTCGCAGAAGTGAATACCCACACGGGTGCTGGATTATTAAAGTGTGACGAAAGCTCACTGGAAATAGAAACCGGTGAAACGTGCACTACAAATCCCCGCGTGTGTACCTGTATCCAATGCACGTAATTCTGATCTAATGATGTAGGTTCGGTCAGCAGCGCGAACTGATCAACCTGTCGAATCGCTCTCTGCAGACAATGTTGAAGACCCCTGCTTCTAACCGCAGCGACTTCAAGACCCAGGATGAGATCACCAAGGGCTAGATCGACCCCCTCCACCACGGCACATCCCTGATACTCCAGCCAGTCTGACAGATCTTGTATTTCACCAGAGGCGGCTACAAGCGTAACCATGTTTTCCACTGCTTGCTCCAGCTGGTTCGTACTGGTAAGAAGTTCACGATCATCATTTCCAAGCAGGAACAATTCCTGCTTGATGTCTCTTGCTAATTCAAGAATCTGTCCACTACCCAAACGGGTGCCAAAAAACTGCCTGGCAACTTCCGGCACTTGATGGGCCTCATCAACGACGATAACCTCAACCGTCGGCAATAGTTGCACCAGATTTTCTTCCCTTAACGCCAGGTCTGCAAACAGAAGATGGTGATTAACCACGACAAGATCCGCTTCATTTGCCGCATCGCGCGCCCGGTACAACGGACATTCATCGAACCTCGGACAACTGCTGCCAAGACAATTATCCCGAGTACTGGTTATCATGGAGACAATACCCGTATCATCGTGGAAATCAGACAGTTCAGTAATGTCCCCGGAACGCGACCTCGATGACCACTCCCTTACACCTACTAACCTGTCCAGGAAATCTGAATCTCCGTTTCCAGAAATAACCTTTAGACTTTTATCCAGCCGTTCCGGACAAACGTAATTCCCACGACCCTTTAGTAATGCGATTCGGTATCCGTCATTGACCAGGCTAGTGATGAGCGGCAGGTCCTGGAAAAAAAGTTGATCCTGCAGATTTTTGGTACCGGTTGAAATAATCACTTTTTTACCGGATTCGATCAGTGGGATCAGATAAGCATATGTCTTACCTGTTCCTGTTCCTGCCTCCAACAAAGCATTCCTTCCCTCGCGGATCGCATCACGAACAGCCTGAGCCATCTCAATTTGTACTGGTCTTGAGATAAAATCGGGAACGACGCGGGAAAGTTCACCTTCCTTGCCGAGAAAATCTTTCAACATCTGCATCAGGTAAATTCAATTCCCAGAAGGGTGTTATTCTTCAACCATCATATCAACGATTTCTGACTTAACAATATGAGAGCATCCGCGGTAACCGCGTTGATCCTTGCTGGTGGTAAAGGGAGCCGGATGGAGCACCAGGACAAAGGCTGGGTTTCCTATAAGAACAAACCACTGATTCAGCACGCCATCGACATCGTTGCGCCCCAGGTACAGGACATAGTGATCAGCTACAACCAAAACGAAGCGCGCTACACGGCTCTTCCCTACAAGGGTACAACTGATCGAACGCCAGGTTACCTGGGGCCATTGATGGGGATATTGAGCTGCCGGGAACTGATCTCCACTGATCTTACCTTCGTCCTGCCCTGTGACATACCCGGACTTCCTCTTGATATCATTGCCCAACTAATGACGCCAATGGAAAGCCACGCACTGGCCGTTGTTCACGACGGCACTCGCCTGCAGCCACTCATTTTCCTGACGAGGACACAACTTATTGATTCTATAGAATTTTATCTGTCGACTGGCGATCGCTCAGTCACTGGCTGGGTGCATTCAGTGGACAATGTGGTCGTTGACCTCTCCAGTCAACA
The DNA here is from genome assembly GCA_022571415.1 of Pseudomonadota bacterium. Taxonomy (GTDB): domain Bacteria; phylum Pseudomonadota; class Gammaproteobacteria; order Pseudomonadales; family Azotimanducaceae. The sequence goes on along the minus strand of JACZXW010000008.1, from coordinate 31 downwards.
ATCAGCATTCTGGAACCTGAATAAAATTACT
>JACZXW010000062.1 GCA_022571415.1 Pseudomonadota bacterium | reverse complement strand
CTGGACTGTTAAATCGGCGACCCCGGGTAAGATGCTTATTCGTTGCAGTATTGTCGATGCAAAAACCTACGGCAAGACCAGCAGCAGGCAAAATATTATTCGCTATATCGGATATTACATCGGCTTGATTCCCTTCGGCCTGGGTTTTATCTGGATTGCCCTGGATTCACGTAAGCAAGGCTGGCATGACAAGATGGCCGGTACACTGGTGATTAAAGGTCATCCACGCGAACATGGATCTGAAGCTTAGTCGGGCCGAACAGAACTTCCGCGATGAAATAGCCGGTTTCGTCGACCGTGCCTTCCCGGTGTCCGTGCGGGAAAATCCTTCAGTCGCCGACGAAGCAGGCTGGCACGAGGCTGTTGCTGGCCAGGGCTGGACCGCAGTGGAGTGGCCTGCTGAGTATGGCGGTCCAGGCTGGAAGCCCATGGAAATTTATCTCTGGTACTCGGTGACCCTGAATGCCAATTGTCCATCGGCTGACTATTGGGCGTTGCATGTTGTCGGTCCCCTGCTGCAACATTTCGGGGATCCTGAGAATCGTTCGCTGCATCTACAAAATATTATCGACCGGGTCCAGTTCTGGGGTAACGCGGTGTTTCTCGATGGGTCATCGAGTGTGTCGCAGACGAGCACAGGCAATAACTTCCTGCTGCATGGCGACACTCCCTGCATTGCAGCATCGGCAAAACTTGATTGGGTTTTGTTGCTGGCAAGTACCGGTAATAGCTTTTCCCTGTTCCTGCTTGATCTGGACATGAAGGGAGTGAACCTTGTTCAAACGGCGAACTCGCCTGATGTTTTCCGCCTGACCCTGGATCAGGTTCAGATTCCAGCTTCCTGTCTCCTGGGAAAAGAAGGCAACGGTCTTAAATATCTCATTTCCCTGATGACAAACTCCAACCCGGTTTCGAGCGTGGTTCACTTGCAGCTGGCCTTATCAAACCTGAAAAAAATCGTTAAGCAGCAGGGATTGAACAGTGAAATGGGCTCCCAGCTGGCGGCGCTGGAAATTGAACTCTCCGCACTTGAAGTGACTGGGTTACGCTCATCCCTTTCCGGTCATACGGAAAATACTGCGATTGCGACCATCCGAGGTCATTCACTGGCGAGGAAAATTAGCGACTCGTTCGGGAATGCACTGGGTTATTATGCGTTGCCGGATGAACAGCGTGACCCTGGCAGCAACGAGCCCGCAATATCCTCAACAGATCTGGCGTTAAAATTCTGGCATACCGATTTTCTCCCGGGATGCCCGACAGGTTTCAGGAAAGACCTGGTGGCAAAAACACTCCTTGGCCTATGACGGATCCGAAAAGAATGTATCGACTGTATCAAATGCAAGAATCAGGAAACTGTTACAAGGTCCGATTGTTGCTGCACCAATTGCAGATACCCTGTGAATGCATCGAAGTAGACATCCTGAGTGGCGAATCCAGGACAGAGACGTTCCTGGAGAAAAATATTAACGGTCGTGTCCCCACGCTGCAGCTCGACGAAGAGATTTATCTGCCGGAATCGAACGCAATACTCTGGTATCTGGCGGAAGATATGCCGTTGCTGCCACGGGATAAACTGGCCCGGGCAAAAGTTTTACAATGGATGTTTTTTGAACAATACAGCCACGAGCCATTTATCGCTACATCACGTTTCTGGATTTCGATCCTGCAGCAAGCGGACAAGTTTGCAGACCAGATCGAGGCAAAAAGAAGCGGTGGTGAAGCAGCACTTGCCGCGATGAACCGCCACCTGAAAATCAACGATTATTTTGTCGCTGATCAGTATACGATCGCTGACATCGCGCTGTACGCATACACCCATGTAGCCGAGGAAGGCAATTTTGAACTGTCACCCTACCCTGCAATAACAGCCTGGCTGACAAGAGTGCAGTCACAGGTCCGACATATCAGGTTACCGGATGCGATCACCTGATGGTCCATGGGATGAAGCGAAGTTGATCAAGGCTATTATCTTTGACCTTGATGGTACCCTGCTCAATACCTTGACCAGTATCAGTCATTCTTTTAACCGCGCTCTGCTCAAAATGGGTATGCCTACACATGACAGTCAGGACTATCGGTATTTTATCGGTGACGGCGTCTACAAATGTGCAGAGCGATGCCTGCCGGCGAAAAATCGCGATGACGCCACGATCAAACAACTGGCAGAACTGGAACGGCAAGATTACGCCCAGAGCTGGCAAACACACACTGAACCCTACCGGGGAATCCCGGATCTTCTTGAAGCTGCCGAGGCAGCGGGTTATGAATTGGCGGTCCTGTCAAACAAAGATGACGCTTTCACCCAGTATCTGGTACGACACTTTTTCCCGGATACAAACTGGGCGATTGTTGTCGGTCATTCCGAAGAAGTGCCGCATAAACCAGATCCAACCGGCGCTGCCCTGATCGCGAAACAGCTTCGATTGGAGCCCCGGGAGTTGGCTATTGTGGGTGATACCAGTATTGACATAACGACGGCACAAGCTTGCAACATGTTTTGCGTTGGTGTGTTATGGGGGTTCAGGGAGTTTGCAGAACTTGCCGATGCTGGTGCCAACCGTATCATTGAGCGCCCGGAGCAACTTCTTGACTGTCTAAAAACGGAAACATCATATGTCCATCATCGACCATAACCTTATTCCACAGGATCTTGATTCCTTTTGGATGCCATTCACCTCCAATCGCAGTTTCAAGGAAAATCCGCGATTTATAGTCAGTGCCCGGGGGATGTATTACACGGACAGTAATGGCCATGAAGTACTCGATGGATCCGCGGGACTCTGGTGTGTCAACGCCGGTCACTACCGCGAGGAAATCAACAGAGCGATCGCAGAGCAGCTGGAAACACTGGATTTTGCACACAGCTTTAGTGCAGGTCATCCACACGCGTTCAACTACGCCAGCCGGTTGGTTAAACATTTTCCAGAGTCAATGAACCATGTCTTTTTCACCAATTCAGGTTCTGAATCTGTCGATACAGCGCTCAAGATTGCGTTGGCCTACCATAAGGTATGCGGTGAAGGTTCGAGACAGCGATTAATCGGGCGTGAGAAGGCCTACCATGGAATGGGTTTTGGCGGTGTGTCTGTGGGCGGGCTGGTCAAGAATCGTAGCCCCTTTGGTGTCTTGTTACCCGGGACTGATCATATTAAGCACACCCATGATATTGAGCGTAACGCCTTTTCCCGCGGATTGCCGAAGGAAGGGGCAGAATTTGCAGATGACCTGCAGCGGCTGGTGGATTTACATGGCGCAGACACTATCGCCGCGGTTATTGTTGAACCCGTTGGCGGCGCCGGTGGCGTGCATCTGCCACCAGAAGGTTATCTGCAGCGATTGCGTGATATCTGCACAACCCATGGCATTCTTCTGATTTTTGATGAAGTTATTACCGGATTCGGTCGCATCGGTGCAAGCTGTGCCGCGACAAGGTTCGGGGTGGAGCCTGACCTGATTACCACCGCGAAAGGTATCACTAATGCGACCGTACCGATGGGAGCCGTGTTTGTGAGCGACACTGTATACGACGCGTTCATGAGCATCGATGAATCGGGCGTGGAACTGGCCCACGGCTATACCTATTCAGGACATCCCCTGGCCTGTGCCGCGGGAATGGCAACGCTAGATATCTATGAACGGGAAGATCTGTTCGCAAGGGCAGCCATGCTAAATGACCACTGGATGGATAGCGCGCTTGAACTGCGTGACCTGGCAAAGGTCATCGACATTCGTTGCTTTGCCCTGATGGCCGCAATCGAAATGGAGCCAAGACCCGGTGAAGCAATGCAGCGAGGCGTAGAAGCGGGAAAAATATGCTACGAAAATGGCGTGTGGGTGCGAAATATCGGTGACGCACTTGTGTTATCACCGCCGCTCATTATCACCGAGGAAGAGATCAGCCGGACATTTGAAGTGATCGCGAAGTCTATAGAACAGACCGCCTGATCTCGTTTACAACTAAATAATGCACAAGACGGAAATTCGCTAAGAGGAAATTCAAGAGGGACAGCTTATGGATATCAAGGACAAAGTAGTCGTGGTCACCGGAGGCGCCAGCGGTATTGGCCGGGCCATGGCGACGCGATTTATCAAGGACGGCGCAAAACAGGTCGTGATTGCCGATCTTAATGAGGAGGGATTGAACAGCGTCGCTGAAGAAATTGGCGCCCGCGCGATAACAACTGATGTCTCCGACGAATCTGCGGTAGCCCGGCTGATCAAGACCACCGAGGATGACTATGGTCAGATCGACCTGCTTTGTAACAACGCCGGTATTGGTTTACCGGGTGGCCCTGAGGCTGACAATGCCGGCTGGGATAAAATCTGGCAAATCAATCTCATGGCCCATGTCTACGCCGCTCGCGCAGCCCTGCCGCATATGCTGTCAAGAGGCGATGGGTATATTCTAAACACAGCCTCGGCAGCAGGTCTCCTGTCCCAGGTAGGTTCTGCCCCTTATGCTGTGACAAAGCATGCCGCGGTGGGTTTCGCCGAGTGGCTCGCCATCAGTTACGGTGACCGCGGGTTAAAAGTATCCGTGCTGTGTCCACAGGCCGTGCGCACTGCTATGACGGCCGGCCACGAGGACGGTGTCGCCGCACAGGACGGCATGATGGAACCCGAGGTTCTGTGTGACTCCGTGATTGAAGCCATCAACGCGGAACATTTCCTCATCCTGCCTCATCCGGAAGTCCTCGGCTACATGCAAAAAAAGACGTCCGACTATGATCGCTGGATCAAGGGGATGAAGCGTCTTCATGCGAGATTTGGTAACGACAATTGGCCCTGATAGGTTTACACTATGCTCAGCGCCGATTTGAGTTCAGCTTGCGGGCGCATTAAAAATTCTGCTAAAGAGATGCGACCTACTTTAGCAACAGCTAAGTAGGTCTTTTTTTTGCTCAAGGTAAGCACAATGCCAATCACCATCCCGGACGGACTTCCTGCAACCCACGTGTTACAACGTGAGAACATCTTCTGTATTTCCAGCAGCCGGGCGCAACAACAAGATATACGCCCCATGCGAATACTGCTGCTCAACCTGATGCCAAAAAAAATTGAAACCGAGATTCATCTGTTGCGTATGCTCTCGAATACGCCCCTGCAGGTACACATTGACTTGATGCGCATTACCGATACACCGTCGAAAAATACACCCATCGAACATATGGAAACCTTTTACAAAAATTTTGATGCTATTCGCGACTCCAAATTCGACGGTATGATCATTACCGGTGCACCGCTTGGACAGGTTGATTTTTCTGACGTAAATTTTATGGATGCCATGAAGCGGATCCTGGACTGGACGATGACGAATGTCACCTCTACCATGTTCCTCTGCTGGGCAGCTCAAGCAGCGATGTTTCATCTTTACGGTATTGACAAACATCTTCTGCAAAAAAAACTGACCGGCGTTTACCCTCACAGGTTAGTAAAACCTTTATCGCCGATTGTTCGCGGCTTTGACGATATATTTGACGCGCCCCACTCGCGTTATGCCGAGATTCGAAAAGAGGATATTGAGCGGGTTGCGGATCTGGAGATTATTGCAGATTCCAGCATCGCCGGTCCGTATATTTTCGCGCACAAAGAAGGCAAGCACCTGTTTGTTACTGGTCACTCGGAATACGAACCATTGTGTCTCAAGGATGAGTATATTCGCGACCTCAAGGCTGGCATCGAACCCGATTTACCCGAAAATTACTTTCCCAATGATGACCCGGATGCAGACCCTATCGTGACCTGGAAGAGCCATGGCAACTTGCTTTTTTCCAACTGGATAAACTACTACGTGTACCAGCTCACGCCTTATAAAGAGTCTGAAATTGGAACGGTCCGTACTCACTCGCAAATACAGCTGGTGTAATCGACGCTTCAAAAATACCGGAGGAAGCTCGCACCGAAGCAAGGTTGGTCACCGGTCCCGTTGGCGGCGGTTTGCTGCGCCTGACGTTACCGATGATCCTGGGTATATCCTCAAGTCTTATTGCGGGACTGGTTGAAACCTGGTATCTGGGCCAACTTGGTACGATTCCCCTTGCAGCATACAGCTTCACCTTTCCGGTCACCGGCGCGCTCATGTCGTTATCACTCGGCATTTCTATTGGCGTTTCTTCGGTTCTTGCAAGAACTGTAGGCAGTGGGAACAGCGTCGAAGTCAGGAGAATTGCGACTGACGGAATAAGCCTGGTGGCGATCATCATGATACTGGTTTCCATCACAGGTCTGCTCACCATCGATCCGCTGTTCAAGTTACTCGGTGCAGATAGCTCTACATTGCCGCTTACCCACGATTATATGAGTATCTGGTACCTGTCCATGGTGTTTCTCGCCGTGCCGTCCGTCGGTGCAAACGCGCTACGTGCCACCGGCGATGCGAGCATCTCTGGAACCATCATGGTGACTGGATCCGTTTTGCAGATCATCCTCGGGCCTTTTTTTATTTTTGGCTTATTCGGGCTCCCGGAAATGGGAATCAAAGGCGCAGCAATAGCCAACCTGATTGCCCGTCTGACACTATTTATTATAACCATGTACCTGCTGGCATTCAGGGAACACCTGCTGGATTACCATGACATGAAAATCCACAAGGTTATCGATTCCTGGAAACGAATATTGTCCGTAAGCCTACCGGCCACGGCAACCAACTTAATCGGTCCCATTTCCACCGCTATCATCGTAAGCATGCTGGCGGGCTACAGTCAGGAAACCGTGGCTGGGTTTGGCATCGCCAGCCGGATTGAAGCTTTGTTTGTCATTCCGCTGTTTGCCCTTTCTGCCAGCATTGGGCCATTTGTAGGACAAAACTGGGGCGCAAATAACATCAGAAGGGCAAACCACGCCATGATGTTGTCGTTCAAATACTCTCTCGCATGGGGCTTGTTTGTCGCCATCCTTTTACTTTTATTTCGCGGCAGTCTTGTCAGTCAGTTCAACAACGATCCTGAAGTCATCCAGGTAGCAACCACCTATCTACTCATCGTTCCTCTTAGCTACGGGGCCTGGGGTATATTGATGATGACTTCCGCTATCTTCAACTCGTTGGGGAAACCAATATCCTCAACGATCATGTCAATTGTCAGGATGTTTGTTATCTACGTGCCGCTCGCCTACCTGGGGGAATTCCTGTTCGGTTACCCGGGAATCTTCGCGGCGGCTTTCGCCGCGAATTGTCTAATGGGAATCTTTGGCTTTAGCTGGAACAGGAAGGTCTACCTTCCGCAGCTTAAGGAGGTTCCCGCCCAATCCTGACAAACAACCCGGAGAAAAGGTCCCCTAAGCAATTAATGCAGCAGGTGACAGCGAATAATCGCTGAGCACATCTACAGCATAGGTGATCTTACCCGTGAGGTCCTTCGCATCACCATGCACCAGTCGAAGACAAGCTTCAGCCATATTCTCAACCGGTGTAATTCGCTCCTCCGGCGTCTCGTCAGTGATCAATTTATGATGCACGACCCCCGGTGTGGCAACCAGGCCCGGCGAAATTACATTGACCCCGATATTGTGAGAGTAGACTTCTGATGCCAGACCGGTGGTAAATCTTTCCAGGGCTGCCTTGCACATACCATAGACCGTTCCGCCACGACCGCTTACATCTTTTTCAGGATGGAGGGCCGCATGGGAAGATATATTGAGTATCCAGCCTGACTTTCTCTCAATCATGGACGGAAGCACCAACTGTGACAGATGAAATGGTGCAGCCACCTGTACCTCTGTCATAAGTCTAAAATGTTTCTCCCTGAAATCGGTCACTGGAACGAAGTAGGTAACCGCCGCATTATTAACGAGAATATCTACAGGCCCGAAAATCTTCTCTGCCTCCTCGATGAGGTTGACCCGGTGCTCCGCAATCGCGAGGTCTGCCCTCACCCCGTGCGCTTCACCACCGGCGTCGGTGATCCGTCTGACCACCGAGTTAATGCTACCCGGTAAAATATGATCACCATCTTCGACAGTCCGGGCCGAAACGATGACTTTTGCCCCTTCCTGGGCATACCGCAAGGCAATGGCTTCGCCGATGCCCCGGCTGGCGCCAGTGATCACCGCGACCTGTCCGGCGAGCGCACCGTCCTTGTTTATTTCAACATTCATTCTGACTCCTTTCTACATTTTCGTGTATAGGTACTTGTGCAGTCGTACTATTTTAACGGTCTCAAGGGATTAGGTACACTCTGGAAAACGTTGATGACATCCGCAAAAACTTCTATTTTCCTACAACGGATCGACTGGAGGTTTCATGCCGTTGCCGCGTAAGCGGAAATATCAGCACCAGCCACAACACTGCCATGACAACGCCGATGGCCAGATAATAATTGTTCATGACCACACCCATCTTCTGCAGCAGAACGATGACCACTGAAGATCCGCCTTTTCCGGCGCGATATCCGAAAACATCAATGACCTCCTTCGCCCGATAACGCTCATCAAAACTGAGGGGAATATAGAGCAATTCTTTAGCCGCACGGAAAATAGAGTAATCAAACGCCTTAAACAGGAAAAACGCCAAGCCCACAGTGATCACATTCGGTTCAATAATTGCCATGGTGATGGCCACAATATGAATCAGGGGCAGTAACAAGTGAACCCAGCGAATGGCTATGAACGACAGCAATATGGGTGCAATAATAAATTGCAGCAACAGCACAGAGGCATTCAACGTGCCCCAAAAATTTCCCTGAAACGCAGTCTCCTTGTCCGGGGTCCCGGCGAATTCCATCGACAGGAGCCCCTGGAACTTAAAGTCAAGAACCGCAGCGACAACCTGGGAGGAAAGCACAACAGCCAACAAACAGGCCAGGGTTGGATTAGCACGGAACAGGTGCCATCCCATATGATGCTGAACCCGGCCGCGTACCCGTTCGGGTAGAGCGGGTTCACCATGAACGGTATAGGTCAGGTTCGATATCAGCGCGGCAGGTATCAGCGATATCGCGGCGATAAGTATCATGGCCTCAGTGCCGAGGGACTCGGCTGACAAGGCAACCATCGAACCGCCAACGGCACCGCCCAGACCGGCTATGCCGGTAATAGGTCCATTGACTTTCCTGGCGGTGGCGGAGTGCAGGGACGAATTGATATAGCTCCAGTACTGTTCGATGAGCAAGACGATGTAGAATTCTTTCAGTAGAAACAAGACTGGAGTGACCAGCTTGCTCCCTGTTAGCAGCACCAGATAACATGCGAAAATGGCCAACCCTGATCCAACAGATGTGACCAGCAATGTTCTTCGCGGTCCCAACTGGCTAAGTATCCAGCCGTAAAGAGCGACCCCGGCGAAGACGACGACAGGCATCGCAGCCATTACCAGCGGCAGATTTTCCGCACCATAAGCTGTCTTGAATAAAACCATCGATGCAGACCGGATAAATTCATAGCCTGCCAGCGTAAACATCGCGGACACTGCCATCATGGCAGCAACCTGATACTCTCTTGATACCTTCATTGGAAATTTCGTGAACTGTTTCTAACCATCGTACAAAAACCAGGTACAAGCGTATTCCATTCGGGTAGCAACTTGACATATAGCAATGAAATCCGCAAATTGCGCTCTCTTCCATGAACTCATCGTTATCAGCATGCAAAAACCTCTGGTCAAACCAGCGAATCCTCGTTTTTCTTCAGGCCCAACTTCAAAAAGACCTGGCTGGGAACTGTCCAACCTAAGCACGGCAAGTCTCGGGCGATCCCATCGGGCCAAAGGTCCCAAAGCCCGACTGCAAAAAATCATTGAAGACAGCAGCAGACTGCTGGGCATTCCTGATGACTATCTCCTGGGAATCGTACCTGCCTCTGATACAGGTGCGTTCGAAATGGCATTGTGGACCATGTTGGGGCAAAGGGGAGTCGATGTGTTGACCTGGGAAAGTTTCGGTGAAGGCTGGCTTTCCGATATCCGGAATCAGCTGAAACTCGAAGATGTCCGGGTATTTTCCTCGGCATACGGTTCCTTGCCAAACCTGGGTGATGTGGATTCCGCTACGAGAGACATCATATTCACGTGGAACGGCACCACTTCCGGCGTGAAAGTACCCAATGCAGACTGGATTTCTTCGCGGCGGCAGGGCCTGACCTTCTGCGATGCCACCTCGGCGATATTTGCCATGGACCTGCAATGGTCCAAGCTGGATGTCATTACCTGGTCATGGCAAAAAGTCCTGGGAGGCGAGGCTGCCCACGGCATGCTGTGCCTGTCCCCCCAGGCAGTTGCGCGGCTCGAGTCCTACACGCCGAAATGGCCACTGCCAAAAATATTCAGACTGGTAAAAGACGGCAAATTGAATCGGGACATTTTTGCCGGATCGACCATCAACACGCCTTCAATGCTGGCGGTAGAAGACCAGCTCGACGCCCTGGCATGGGCGAATGAATCAGGCGGTCTCCCAGGCCTGATCAACAGGAGCACCGATAATCTGAATGTTATTTCAACCTGGATCAGCAAAACCGATTGGGTGGAATTTCTTGCCGAGGACCCCACGACAGTTTCGAATACCTCAATCTGTTTGAAGATAACTGATCCCTGGTTCACCGGACAGGATGAGAGTCAACAACGGACAATCATCAAGAACCTCACCGGTATCCTTGAGGATGAAGGTGTCGCCTTCGACATCAACGGATATCGTGATGCACCCCCTGGAATCCGAATCTGGGGTGGTGCAACGGTAGAGGCCTCCGACCTGCAGGCTTTGACCGGGTGGCTCAGCTGGGTATGGACCCAGATCAGGTGATAAAAACTTTTACACTGCTGCTGCTCCTTGGCGTAGCGCAATCGGCCGTCAGCGAAACCTCGCCAGCGCTTGGTTTGCGAAACATTCATTTCCTCATTCCCGCGGGTCCTGGCGGTGGCTGGGACGGTACCGCACGCGGTATGGGCGAGGCGATGATAAAATCCGGGCTGGTCGCCAATGTATCGTTCGAAAACCTTTCCGGCGGAGGTGGCGGTCGCGCCATCGCAAAATTAATTGAAACGGCATCCCGGCAACAGAATACATTACTGATCAACTCCACTCCCATGGTCGTTCGATCCCTGCAGTAAATCTTTCCCCAATCATTTCGCGACCTGGTCCCCGTTGCCTCCATCATCGCAGACTACAGCTGTTTCGTTGTGCGTGCTGATTCGCCCTTCAGCAACTGGCATGAAGTAGTGGCTCAGTTTTTTGAGAATCCCAGGTCGGTGAAAATTGCCGGTGGTTCAGTTCGTGGCAGCACTGATCATTTTATCGTTGCCCGGGCAATTCAATTAGCAGGAGGAGACCCGCGAAAAGTCGTTTACATTCCCTACGATGGTGGCGGTAAAGCGCTGGCAGGAATTCTGACCGGGGAAACGCAGGTGCTATCCACCGGTCTGAGTGAAGCCATCAATATGGCCAGAGCAGGAAAGGTCAGAATCCTGGCCATCACCGCGGGCCATCGCCTTATTGATGCACCCGAGCTGCCAACCTTGAAAGAGATGGGAATTGACCTGGAATTCGCTAACTGGCGCGGATTTTTTGCTGCACCCGGATTACCGCCCTGCAGTACCAGAAAATGATGGTGACCGTATCTGTTGTTGTCGCCAGCGATGCATTTGAAACGGTTCGAGCGAGAAATGGCTGGTCCCGCCTGCATCTTGAAGGCAAGGAATTCTACGACTATCTTGAGGCACAGGAACAGGAGATCGGCGCTCTCATGCGTGACCTGGGCTTTCTGAGAAATTAATGTCAATTCTAGATATATTCGATAACCCTTTAATTAAATGAATAATTCTAAAATTTCCGGACTGCTCTTTCTGTTACTTTTTTCAGCCTACAGCGATCTTGCCGGTGCCATAGCGCTGGACTTCTGGTCTGAAGAAGAGCTGTTTAACGCCCGTTCCCTGCCCTATGCAATTTCCGCTGCAGGCATCCCGATTTCCTTTTACTGATCATGCTACCGTCTGCAGAAACCCACTGACGAGCAGTGTTTGAACTACACTGGTCACCTGCCCTGCAACTGCTGCTGGCAATGAGTGTTTACGGCATTGTATTCGAGTACCTGGGTTTCATCGTTGCGACGTTGCTGTTCCTGCTGGCTGGCTTTGCAATTCTCGGGGAAAGGCGCCCTGGCCTGATGCTGGTGGCGGCACTGCCTCTAACCCTTGGGTTCTGGTTGTTGATGGAATTCCTGGGGATCTATCTCGGTCCGGGTGAGTTGTTTCTCAGTTGGGTCGGCGCAGACTATTCCTGATGCTGGAAGGGATTCTCCTCGGCCTGCAGACCGTCCTTACGATCAATAACCTGTTTCTTGTTTTTGCAGGATGCGCCACAGGAACATTGATCGGCATGCTACCGGGTCTTGGTCCGATATCTGCTATCGCCCTGATGATTCCTGTTACTTACGGATTTGATCCCGCCAGCGGCATGATTCTGCTGGCTGGAGTCTACTATGGGGCGATCTTTGGCGGATCGACTTCGTCCATCTTGATTAATGCACCCGGTGTTGCCGGGACCGTGGCCACCGCTTTTGATGGATATCCACTTGCAAGAAGCGGCCATGCCGGAAAAGCGCTCGCCACCGCTGCTTATTCCTCCTTTGCAGGCGGCACCCTGGCAACACTGTTTTTGGTGCTGGCCGCGCCTATCCTGGCGGATCTGTCCCTGGGATTCCGATCGGCGGATTATTTTATCCTGATGCTGCTGGGACTTTCCCTGGTCTCGGCATTTTCGCCCCCGGGCGAATACCTGAAAGCCTTGCTGATGATCTTACTCGGCCTGATGCTGTCTACCGTAGGTACCGATTTATCCGCCGGTGTTCAAAGATTTACATTCGGGCGCATGGATCTGATCGACGGCATCAGTTTTTTGCTTCTGGCGATGGCGACCTTTGCACTTTCCGAAGCCATGATGATGGTGTTGAAGCAAAGTAAAGCACAACCCCTCGACCTATCGTCGATAGATATACGGATGACTCGCGATGAAATTCGCTCCATCATACCCGTCATCTCTAGGTCATCCATTCTCGGGTTTCTGATCGGCGTGCTGCCTGGCGCAGGGGCCACCATTGCATCCTTTCTCGCCTATGGCGCAGAAAGGAGCCTGGCGACGCGTGAAGAAAAGGCCATGTTTGGCAAAGGCAGCCTCAAAGGTCTGGCCGCCCCGGAAGCAGCGAATAATGCCGCCTGTACTGGGTCCTTTGTCCCTTTACTGACCCTGGGAATTCCCGGATCTGGTACTACCGCGGTGTTGCTGGGCGCGCTGATCTCCTACGGCATCCAGCCCGGTCCGCGACTGATTGTGGATGAACCGGAAATTTTCTGGTCTGTCATTGTTTCAATGTATTTCGGCAACGTCATCCTGCTCATATTGAATCTGCCACTCATTCCCTATATTGCCAGGCTGTTGACCATTCCGAGGCAATTTCTCATCCCCATGATCATGTTTTTTTCGCTCATGGGTGTCTACCTGGTTTCCTTTAACACCTTCGACCTCCAGATGATGGTAGTCATTGCCGCCATCGCCACGATGCTACGCCTGCTTGGGTTTCCCATGGCGCCCCTGCTACTTGGATTTATCCTTGGCGGCATGCTGGAAGACAACCTTCGCCGGGCAGTCACACTCAGTGACGGGGAACTCAGTTTTTTGTGGGATCGCCCCACCCACGCTGGTACTGCTGATCTTGACCACACTCGTGCTCCTAAGCCCACTTGTGCGTTTTTTCTTGACCAGGCTTGTCAGGGGACGCGGGAACTTATAAGGTGCGCCTAGCCCTTATACCTCACAGGAGGCAACTAAAGATGATTGTACATAATTTGACTGACTGCACTCTTGTTCTGCCTGGGGTCGTTTCTCAAGCTTGAGGTTCTTGATCTCGCTGAGGCTCCTGATCTGGCTGAGGCTCCTGACCTGGCTGAGGCTCCTGACCTGGCTGAGGCTCCTGCCACCTGCGTCCGGCAGCGAAGAACACCCCGGTTTCAAAATTTTTTCAGGAAGTGCATCAACTTCATCTGCATTGGTTGGAAGTAACCAACCTGGAGTCACTGCATGGATCTGAAAGAACTCGGCTGGAAAGAATTTTTCCAGCAACAAATCGAAGAGCAGGAACAACCACTGCTCCCGGCCCGCGTCTGCCGGCAGGATATCAATTGTTATCATCTCTTTTCAGCGGAAGGAGATCTGACCGGAACCTTGCCGGGCAGACTGATCGCCCAGGCATCCTCCAAAGCAGACTTGCCCACCGTCGGCGATTGGGTGTTGACCGCGCCTGCCGACGAGCAGGATCCAGGTTCAGTCACGATAGAACGAACACTGGACAGATTGAGTAAATTTTCCAGGAAGGAAGCTGGAGATGGAATCCAGGAACAGGTTATCGCAGCGAATATAGATACAGTTTTTCTTGTCAGCAGCCTTGACGTCAGTTTCAACGTCAACCGAATCGAACGATATCTGGTGCTCGCCTGGAGCAGCGGCGCGAATCCAGTCATTGTGCTGAATAAAGCTGATCTTTGCCGCGATACCCCGGACAGAATCCTACAATTGAAAACCGTTTCAATGGATATTCCGATTCTCGTAGTCAGCGCGCAAACCGGTGAGGGCGTGGACCTTTTGCGCCCATACGTCGAATCAGGCCAGACTGCCGCCTTCCTGGGTTCTTCCGGTGTTGGTAAATCAACCATCATTAACGCACTACTGGGATACGAACGTTTCGATACCGGGGATGTGCGCGAGGGCGATAGTAAAGGACGCCATACGACAACATTTCGGGAAATGTGCAGACTGGATTCCGGTGGGATGATTATTGATACACCCGGCATGCGCGAAATCCAGATATGGACAGACGAAGCATCATTGGCGCGGAGCTTCTCCGACGTAGTAGATTACGCATTGTTGTGCCGGTTCAGGGATTGCCAGCATAAATCAGAACCGGATTGCGCAGTGCAGGAAGCGATCAAGAAAGGTGATCTGGAGGCCACTAGACTGGAAAGTCTTCGAAAATTTCAGCAAGAGCTGGTTCACCTGGCGGGAAAGCAGGCTCCTGGCGCCCGGGCGGAGAAAAAGAAAGAAC
>JACZXW010000149.1 GCA_022571415.1 Pseudomonadota bacterium | reverse complement strand
ATAGCAGCCATACTCGGCGGTATCGGATATCACCTTGTTCATTTCGTAGAGTTTCTTGCGACCGATCAGGTTCGCAATCAGCGGCACCTCATGCAAGGACTCATAGTAGGCGGACTCTTCGATAATGCCGCTGTCGGTCATGGTCTCGAAGGCGAGTTCCACCCCAGCTTTTATCATCGCTGCCATCAGGATGCCGTTGTCATAATATTCCTGTTCTGGAATTTCCATATCACCCGCGGTGGATTTTTCGAAGTCGGTTTCTGCAGTGGCTTCTCGCCACTTCAGTAGTTTCTGATCATCGCGGGCCCAATCATCCATCATGCCACTCGAAAAATCACCCGTGATGATGTTGTCCATGTGCTTCTGGTATAAGGGGGCCATAATCTGCTTTAACTCTTCCGTCAGCTCGTTGGCAATAAGCTTGGCGGGATTGGATAATCTATCCATCATGTTGGTGATGCCACCGTGCTTCAGACCTTCCGAGATGACTTCCCATCCGTGTTGTACCAGTTTTGATGCATAAGCTGTGTCTATGTTCTTCTCAATCATTTTGTTGAAGCATAAGATCGAACCGGTCTGCAACATTCCGCACAAAATCGTCTGTTCACCCATCAGGTCTGATTTTACTTCGGCGATGAATGACGATTCCAGAACGCCAGCTCGATGACCGCCTGTGGCAGCCGCATAAGCCTTGGCAATGTCCAAGCCGTCACCATTTGGGTCGTTTTCCGCGTGTACAGCGATGAGAGTGGGCACGCCAAAGCCGCGCTTATATTCCTCACGGACTTCGGTGCCCGGACATTTTGGCGCCACCATGACCACGGTGATATCGTCCCGTATCTGCATGCCTTCCTCGACGATATTGAAACCATGAGAGTACGCCAGACTGGCGCCCTGTTTCATTAGCGGCATGATTTGCTCCACAACCGAGCGGTGTTGTTTGTCGGGTGTTAGATTCAAAACCAGATCCGCGGCGGGGATGAGTTCGTCGTAGGTGCCGACGACGAACCCATTTTCGGTGGCATTCTTCCAGGAAGCGCGTTGCTCACTGATGGCAGATTCACGCAGTGCATAGGAAACATCCAGCCCACTGTCGCGCATATTGAGGCCCTGGTTCAAGCCCTGTGCGCCAGCCCCAACGATGACTACTTTCTTTGTCTTGAGTTTGTTTACACCATCGCTAAATTCGCTTCTATCCATGAAGCGGCACTTGCCCAGTTGTTCTAACTGCAAGCGCAGTGGCAACGTATTGAAATAATTCATGGATAAGCTCCGAAAACTCTATTCTTTATAGTGATAATTGATGCCCAGACGATATGCATTTCATGCTTTTTAGTGAGGCGCGATCATATAGCATCTGGAATCTTGGGTAAAATGTTTAGTTACGACGGAAATAGTCCCGCAAGCCCGCGCAAGGGGCTGTATAATACAGGGCACCTCTGAATAATGTCATATGGTCTCTGGCCTTCAGGCGGTTTCGCAATCAAGGCGACAATTTGAAGCCATGCGTCCGCCTGTCGAAAATTGGCAACGCAGAGTGCGGAACCGCCTGAAGGCCCCGAAGGGCGCGCTCTGAAGCGCACAGTTGCTGCGTTGCACTTCTTGCCAAGGGCTGGGCCATTACCGGCGAAGTGCGTCTTGCACCTGTGCGCTTCAGATCACGCAGAGACCGTATGGCATTAATCAGAGGTGCCCCATTTTCCGTTAATTATCAGCTATAAGCAGGATATCGATGAGTACTGAAGATCAGGAACTCAAGTCTGACAACGTTCTGCCCATCGATGAACACGAGGAAATCGTATCGGAAGGTGGCAAGAAGGTGCGGATTCGCGGCATCTACCTATTGCCTAACTTACTGACGCTGGGTGCCTTATTTTCGGGGTTTTATGCGATCATTGCAGGCATGTCCGGCGATTTCAATAAAGCGGGATGGGCTATTCTAATCGCCGGCGTGCTCGATTTACTGGATGGTCGCATCGCCAGGCTAACCAATACCCAGAGCGCTTTTGGCGCACAATTCGATAGTCTCTCCGATATGGTGTCCTTCGGCGTGGCGCCGTCGCTGATCATGTTCAGCTGGGCATTCGGGCCATTGGGGAATGTGGGCTGGGCTGCCAGTTTCATTTATATGTCTTGCGCTGCGCTGCGCCTGGCGCGATTTAATGTGCAATTGGGTACAACTGATAAACGCTTCTTCCTGGGGCTTCAGAGCCCCATGGCCGCCGGCCTGGTCACCTTCGTGCCCTGGGTGTGTTACAAATACGGTGTTGAAGTCACGCCGTTGATAGCTTACCTCGCGGCTATGCTGACGGTTTTTACCGGCCTGCTGATGATATCCAATTACAAGTATTTCAGTTTTAAGGAGCTGCACTTTGCTGGCACTGTGCCTTATATGGTGTTTGTCTTTGCGCTAATATTGCTGGTGGTGGTTGCTCAAAATCCCCACGAAATGCTGCTCGGCATGAATACCATCTACGTGGCATCGGGGCCGTGCATGTGGCTGCTCAGGAAACGACCTGGGGTAAAATCATTGTATGCAGAAGAAAACCAGGCGAAATCCAGCAAGAGGAAGAAGCAGCAGCCAGTAAAGAACGAATAGACTCAGTACTACTGCTTAGCACACTATTGGGAAGAACGTTCCCAAAAAATTGTCTTAAGGAACCTCTGATTAAGTACTATGAATACAGCAAAAACTTAATCCTGAAAGAAAGTCAAACTCTATAGGTGATAGCCCATGTTGATTAAAAAACCAACAGACATCAAGCCCTCGGAAATTACCCCGGAATCTGTCTATCGAAATCGCCGTGAGTTTATGGCCGCTGGGACCAGGCTAGTGCTGGGCGCGGCGGTTGCCGGCGCGCTGCCATCGATTGCGAATGCACAAGATGGAGATCGACTCAAAGCACGGGCACCCACAACCATGTCGAGGTCAGCACCCGCGCCCTGGTGGCAGGAAAAGTTTGCCCATATCAAGCCTGCCCCCGATTCCGCACCATTTTATACGGGGGAGACGCTGACCCCGTATCGGGACGTGACACGTTACAATAATTTTTACGAATTTGGCATGGACAAATCAGATCCTTCTTCGAACTCCGGCGAATTTAAAGTCGATCCATGGTCGGTTGAAATTAGCGGTGAAGTTGCAAAACCGGGGACTTATCACCTGGAAGATATACTCAAGCCCCACGCACTGGAAGAAAGAATTTATCGGCTGCGTTGTGTCGAAGCCTGGTCCATGGTGATTCCCTGGATAGGATTTCCCCTGGCGGACCTGATCA
>JACZXW010000061.1 GCA_022571415.1 Pseudomonadota bacterium | reverse complement strand
ATGTACTTGTGGTGCCGGCTCGCCAGCAGGTATATATAGAAAATATCCATGGCGGTTATTCTGCAAATACTGACGGCACCTCACCACGCGCTATTTCCTAAAAAAACGTGAGTCATCTCAATCTCTTCGTGTCAGTAAATTTACGATGCTGCTGGTACAATAGATTCACCTGAAAAAAGAATACCTACAGAATCAATGAGTGCATCGAGCCAAAAAAACACATCCAGCGCGTGGAAGGCATTAACGTCGTTGGCGAAATCGACTGCAGAGGATTCGATCCAGGATTATTTTTCCAGCGACCCCATGAGGCTTGAACACTACTCCATTGACCTTCCTGGATTGTATCTGGACTTTTCCAAGAACCGGATAAATAACGACGTCTTTAAGGCGCTGATTAATCTCGCGCAGCTTTCATCCCTGGAGGGAAAGAGAGCATCTATGTTCCATGGCGATCCTATCAACATCACCGAGCGGCAACCAGCCTTACACACCGCCTTACGCGACCAGGAGAGCAAGGTCGAGATCAATGGCGTACCCGTTGTAAATCAGATCACCAGGCAGTTGCTGAAAATGCGCAACTGTAGTGATGCCATTCGTTCCGGCACATGGACCGGCAACACAGGCGAACCCATTACCGATGTCGTCAATATCGGTATCGGCGGGTCAGACCTGGGTCCGAAAATGGTTTGTGAGGCGCTCGATGAATTCGGTGAAACCGGACTTAACATTCACTTTATATCCAACGTTGATGGCAGCGAAATCAGTAAATTACTTGCCACACTCAATGCAGAAACAACCCTGTTTATTGTTTGCAGCAAGTCTTTTACCACACAGGAAACCTTGCTCAACACGAATGCTGCAGTCAGCTGGTTGCAACGCAATCTTGATATTGACTCGCCACAGGGCAGCTCACATTTTATTGCGATAACCGCCGCACCCCAAGCCGCCATCAAATTTGGCGTTGATCCGGCAAATATTCTTGAATTCTGGAACTGGGTCGGCGGCCGATACTCTCTCTGGTCGGCTATCGGGCTTTCCATCAGCGTCGCCATTGGCCATGACAATTTTGAGAAACTTCTCGAAGGCGCAAAGGCAATGGACGATCATTTTCTCAGCGCACCTCTTGATAAAAGTATGCCGGTGGTACTCGCCCTCACCGGCATCTGGTACAACAACTTCCTGGGTGCCGAAAGCATCGCCATTGTCCCCTACTGTGAACGACTCGGTTTATTTCCCGCGTACCTGCAGCAGCTTGATATGGAAAGCAACGGAAAATCCACCACCCTCTCCGGGTTAGCGGTAAGAAATACAACAGCACCTGTTGTCTGGGGTCAAACCGGAACAAATGGGCAGCATGCTTTTTTCCAGTTGTTGCATCAGGGTACGAGGCTGATACCAATTGATTTTGTTGCTATCGTGAAAGAAAACCGCGGTGATCCATTTCAACACAAGGTCCTGCTCGCCAGTATGGTTGCCCAGGCGGCTGCACTGGTGAAAGGTGAGGTGAGCGATAAGGCACATCAGCACTACTCAGGTAATAAACCCAGTAACACGCTGCTATTGGATGAACTTAACCCCCACTGCCTCGGTATGCTGATCGCTCTGTATGAGCACAAAGTATTTGTCCAGGGCGTGATCTGGGATATCAATTCATTCGATCAATGGGGGGTCGAACTGGGCAAGCGTCTGACGACTTTACTGCTCACGGACGAATCAGGGAACGATCTTGATCCGTCCACCCGGGATCTGATGAGGCGATCAGGTTTAAGAGACTGAAGATCTGAATTAGTGTTCTCAGGTAAGCTATCTAAAATAGCGCCGCTTTATTCCCGTGAATATTCCCATCAGACTAATGAGTAACCAGAATAGCTCAACCAGAAAGGCAGACAAATTAAATTCATACAAGAGAGAGATGAGTATGAAAATGGCGCCTACGCCGTTTAACAATGAGAAGATCAGCTCCTCACTCTTAATTTTCCCTAATTGCAAAGAGAAGTAGCACCACAAGATTGTCATGACCCCTATCATTCCCAGGAGGTCATACCAGTGATAGTTCATTGTTCACCTCAAGTCATGGCAGCTTTTTAGCATGACTATATGGACTAATCGACCTTATACCACCGGTGCCAGCCGATACACCCGCGCCGCCGTACCGCTGAACATTGACGTTTTCTCCGCTTCGCTCAACCCGGATTTCGCTGCAATGCGCTTGAAGGTATTCCATAGCGTAGAATAGGAAACACACTCCTTATCCACGGGAAAATTACTCTCAAACATGCATCGGTCAGGACCAAAGGCCTCCATCACGTAAATGTAGTAGGGGTAGAGCAATTCGCAAAGTTCCTCCGAGCCGATGGGTTCATCACGGCGATGCATGTGGAACGGCGGTTCCCAGGGACCAACCCGCTGCTGCGCGCCCCCAACCTTCATGACCGCATTGGGGCATCGAGCGATGGCGTCGATACTGGACCGCCACTTTTCAAACTCGTCGGCACCAGCATCCGGGTCGATTTTTCCACCAAGGTGGTTGACGATGACAGTTACATCCGGCTGTGCATTCGCCAGCTTCGCCAAAGCAGGCAGGCGCTCAAAGTCCGGCGAATAGTTGTCGAAACTGAGATCGTATTTGCCGAGTACAGCGTAACCCTCCAGGAACCGGGCATCGAGATCCCGCGGAAAGGCACTGCGAATGCCGCGAAAGTTTGGCGACGCTGCCAGGTGCGCCTGAATCACGGGCTCGACATCTTTACCTACCCTGAGATCAGCCGTGCCGAAGATCCCGCTGCATAGACGCATCCGTCCATACAAGCCAGAACGGCTCATGGCCCCGATCCCATGCACGAACTCCGTTTCACCCACGCATCGCATTGCTTCGACGCCGTCCGCCCGGTAAAAGGCACCACACTGCGCGAACACCGTTTGCACGATATTGTGTCCGGCATTCTGGATGTCGTTCATAATTTCCTCGCAGAGATATACCTTCTGCCGGAAACTCGCCAGCGGCTCAATATCCGCATTGCGTATATCCCACAAGTGATGATGGGGGTCGATGATCGGCAGTTCGGGTTCGAGAACCGCTTCCGGCGTTTCTCGTTCCAGCCACTGAACCAGCGCTTCGTTCTCGGGATAGGTCATGTCTCCTTCTCCTCTAAGTCCTGGGCGCTCAGGCTACGCCTACATGTCCATGTGTCAGGATGCTTTAAGCCAGTCAAACAACACTTCCTGCCAGACCGGATTGGGCTTGAAAAACAGTCCGTGAGATTCGCCCGTATCGAACGTCTCCTCCTGAAAATTTACAATCTTGCCCGACTTGTCTGCCAAGGACAGGCAGCTACCAACGGAATCGGAAACGTCATACAAGGAAAGGACGCGACCGGACAATCGCATGCTCTGTTGCGTGATCGAGGCCCAACAACCGGCGAGAATGGCATATTTTACATCTGCATAATCGAGTTGTGACGATACCAGGAGTGTAATGATTGCCCCTTTGGAGAAACCCACAATGTTCAGTTCCGCTTCTCCCTGGGCCCGATAACGCCGGATCTGGTTACTGACGTGGTCAGCGTACTGCTGCGGATCGGTATTTTGTTTGCGCACTTCGCTGATAGTCGTGTAGCCCCAGGCAGCGAAGCTGGCCAGGATGGCTTCATACTCATACACGCCAAATTTCGGGTGGGTCGGCCTCGTACCCAGGTCCTCGATGATTTTACCATGCAGGTAGATAAGGTACTTTTCCCCTTTAATCAGTTCTTCGGGAAAGTAATCGATATTTTCCCCCGAAGAGGCCACAGCCGAAATTACAATGCTGCAGCAAGTGATAAGGTAGCGCAGAAATGAAGACATGTTAGAACCGTGTCACGACCAGACACCGGTCTGACAGTTTTCCGAAGGCGTAATCGAAATAGCTGCCGTTGTACATGTCCCGGGTTTTCTCACTCCATTGCAGCGCCTCGGGGGTCGAGATGCGGTGATGGATTTGCAGAATTCCCTGAGCGCAGACTCGATACTCAGCCCAGCTACCCGGAAAATCCTTGACGCACGCCACTTCGATCCAGGGCACGTCCCCTGTCACAGGAAACCGGCGCACCCTGTTGCGATGAGTATGCCCGCACAAATAGGCCCGTAACGCTGCTCTCCTTGAAAACAATTCGATGAGTTTTTCCGATTCGTCCGGCTGGATGCCAAAATAATCTGCGGAGCGATACGGTGTTGCCGGATCCCACACCTGGTGATGCCCAAACACCAGCACTGGCTGGGTTGTCTCCCGGGCCAGTTCATCGAGCCACTGAAGATCATGATCGTAGCAGGTACCACCGGTCAGTCCCGGCCTGACCGTATCGATCATGACCAGTGTTACCCCCGGCAGCTCAACACAAATCTGCTTCCCCGGCTGTATGTCCTCTGAGTAATAGGCATCGTGATTGCCCGTCTGGTGGTACAACTTCTCTGCAAACGCGCCAGCATAGAATTGAAGAAACTTTTCGTACTGGGCAGGCGATCCATTATCGGTGAGATCCCCCTTCACCAGCACAGCATCAGGATTGATGCCTTCAATCTCTTCTATGGCACCCCGGTTCATGAACTCAGGATGCGGATTTTCCTCATCACTGGTATAGATCGGCCCCATATCGGGGTTGCTGGTGACACCACATCTTACTTCACCAAAATGTACATCGTTAACCGTCGCAAACCTGCTGCGCAGGTCACCCAGATCAGGGAGTGTTTCAAAACGATGGCCGTGATGATGCTGCAATTGACCCGGTTCAAGGTCCTTAACTACAATCTTGGTTCGACTATCATGCAGCACGGCATATTCCGGCGTCACGGTCGTAAGATCGACAGTCATTTGCCCAGTTCCGCCTGGTTAAGTTGTTCCAAAAGAGGAATAGTATCATCAAGGGAAAGACAGGCATCGGTGATGCTCTTTCCGTATTCCAGATTGCCAGAGTGGTAATCCTGGCGTCCGGGTTTCAAATGACTTTCCAGCATCACTCCCTTTATAGACGACCGTCCACTTTCAATGGAATCACAAACCGAGGCGATGACTTTCTTCTGATTGTCAGGATCTTTCTCGCTGTTACCATGACTGCAATCGACAATCACGTTGACGGGCAAGCCATGTGATTCCAGCAACTCCTCAGCAGCGGCGATTGAATCCGCATCATAATTAGGGCCGGTTTTATCACCGCCGCGCAAAATTAAATGGCAGTAGGGATTACCCGTGGTCTCGTAGATCGCGGGCGCACCTTCTTTGGTCAAAGAGGGAAACAGGTGTCGCTCAGCCGCGGCCCGGATACCGTCGATAGCAACCTTTAAATCACCATCGGTCCGGTTCTTGATGCCTACCGGCATGGATAAGCCCGAGGCCAGCTCGCGATGAACCTGGCTTTCTGCAGTTCTTGCACCAATGGCACCCCAACTGATCAGATCAGCGAAGTATTGGCCAAATGTCGTATCGAGAAATTCCGTTCCGCTGGGCAGTCCAATGTCGGCAATATCGAGGAGAAGTTTTCGCGCCAATCGTAAACCCTTATTTATATTGAAACTGCGATCAATATCCGGGTCATTGATCAGGCCTTTCCAGCCAACGACTGTCCTGGGTTTCTCAAAATACACGCGCATGACCACCAGCAGATTGTCCAGACCAAAAGTCTGCTCTTTTAGTTTTGACGCATATTCTATTGCTGCATCCGGATCATGAATGGAACAGGGACCGACAATAACGATCCTGCGCATGTCCTTGCCATCCAGGATGCTTTCTATTGCACATCGGGCATCTGCCACCAGCTGGAGATTTTCCTCACTCACCCGATACTCATCAGCCAGCCTGATAGGTGTTATCAAAGGACGAATCCTCGTGATATGTAGATCTTCAACCGATTTCGTCATACTTCCTCTTGCCTGACCAGAATGATCGCGATAATTAGACGCGCCTGAACGAATGTTGACTATCCAGTGATAGGTCAATTCGCTTTTAACTGGGCTTCGATGAATAAATAACTGCCGGAAAAAACCCAAAAACTTCATCTCCGACCCCGCCAGCCTTAGCTGGTCTTTATAACGGCTGTCAATGACCAGATCAACAAAGTGTGACGTGGATCACAGAAAACTGACCCTGCTTGTTAGCGTAAAGTGCTCTTCGCCCACATCATTATTCGCTCAAAGCCTGGGCTGGCAAGGCTATCGGGGGTTTCCCGGTCAGCTGGCACAGACCTTGCTACGACTAAGACAACACCCTTGTTAATAGGAAACTGTAATGACTTCTTCCACTGTACTCCTTGTCGATGATGAGCAGAATGTTCGCTCTGCACTGCGGAGAATCCTGACATCTGAAGGACACGATATTCTGCAAGCAGAGAATGCCGAGGAAGCCCTCGATGTTCTGGACCACAACGCAGTAAAACTCGTGATCTCGGATATGCGGATGCCGGGAATGGATGGTGCCGACCTGCTGAAAGAGGTGGCTAAAACTCACAAAGGGGTCAGGCGCATGGTGCTGACCGGTTATGGTGATCTTCCCCGTGCCATCGTCGCTATCAACGAGGGACGCGTACATCGCTACCTCACCAAGCCCTGGGACAACGATGAATTAAAGAGAGTGGTTGCCGAGGAACTCAAAGCGGAAAGGAGTGAGCAAGATCAGGATCATCAGATTGAGAGTCTGAGGTTCAACGTTCGCCAGTTAAGCAAGATGATGGATATATCTGCAAACATGCTCACCGGCACTGAGGAGATGCTGCGATACTCGCAATATGACGCACTGATCAGACAGCAGCAGGTGATGTCCCGCTTCCAGACACCGTTGAAAACTGGACTGGTCGGGCGGGTACAGAAAAGGACAGAACGCGTTGCCATCGACATGCAGTTGGATCGCGACGCACGCGAAGTTCTGAAGCTCGCAGCGTTACTCCATCGCCTTGGTGAGTTCGTCCTGCCTAACGACTTGATCAACAAATGTTGGTGGGATATGACCGATGTCGAACTGCAGACTTATCAGTCCTATCCGGAGATCAGCACGAGTCTGATTGATTCCGTGGATTGTGAACTGGCCCAAATCATCTCTACCCATCGCCAGTACGTAAATGGTCTGGGCTTTCCTTCCATCGGCGCAGACGCAACCCCTCTCGCTGCAAGAATCCTATGCGCGGTAACCGAGTATGAGGAGATGATCCTGTTTAAAGGTCATCTTATGGGTGCGTGTGCTATCCGCAAAATCATGCTGGCAGGCTCAGGTAAGTGCTATGACGAGAATGTTATAGCCGCCTTGTTCAGGATTTAGCAGCCATGTCTCAACAGAAAATTCTTCTGATTGTCGATGATGATGAAAATGTGATCCAGGCCCTCTGCAGATTGCTGAAATTTGAGCCGTACGAAATAGTCGCACTAAGTGACCCCCTCGAAGCGATTGAGTTGGGAAATCACAAGAACTTTGACGTGGTTCTGTCAGACAACCGAATGCCGGGAATGAGTGGCGTTGAGCTGATGCATCATTTTCTCGACATCCAGCCCGCCTGCAAGCGAATTAGCATGAGCGCATACCAGGACTTCAATTACCTGATTGACGCATTTAATCAAGGCTACATTGAACACTTTGTACAGAAACCGTGGAAAAACGACGCATTGAAAGCACTGCTATCCCGGTTTCTCTCACCTACATGTGCAAGTGAAGCGGGTTCGACATTCGAGCGAATACTGAGCCAGAGCGATTCGATGTTCCGAATCTTCGAAAGAGTGTCTGCACTGCGTGATCTCACGTCACCAGTCTTCATTCACGGTGAGACCGGTACCGGCAAAGAGCTTATTGCAAGAGCGCTCCATGATCAGAGCGATCGAGCGAAGCGGGATTTCATTGCAGTGAACTGCAGTAATCTCAATCCCGAGATCATGGAATCGCAACTTTTCGGACATCGCAAAGGAGCGTTTACCGGGGCCATCAGCGATCAGATTGGCCTTCTGGCCGCAGCCGATGGGGGCACTTTGTTCCTTGACGAAGTCACTGAACTGCCCGGTCTTGCACAGAGTAAACTCCTGCGGGCGTTGCAGGAGAGGGAATTCGTACCCCTCGGAGCCACTAAACCCATATCGTTTGATGCCCGGATCATCTCGGCCGCCGCAACGAAAATGCAGACCGCCGTCGACAATGGGCTATTCCGTGCGGACCTCATGTATCGTTTGGAGGTCATCCCGATCGATTTGCCTCCATTGCGTGAGCGGCACGGTGACATCCTGATGTTGTTCAAGCATTTTACCGGGTGCGACAAGATTAATCAGGAGACCATCAGGGTTCTTGAGGCCTATAGCTGGCCCGGGAACGTACGTGAATTACACAATGCCTCGTTGTACGCGTGTGCATTTGCCAACGATGGACCTATCCTGGTTGACCATCTGCCAGATCGTGTCGTCAATGGCGGCGCTCCACAAGACTCACTGACCTCACTGCAGTTCGAACAAATTGTCTGCGGAAAACGCCATTTTGATGCCAACGACATTAATGAGGCGCTGAGGCTGAACAATAACAATAAGTCTGCTGCGGCCAGGAGCCTGGGCGTGAGCAGAATGACGCTGTGGCGGCATATGGTCCGTCTTGATCTCACATGATCACTGTAACAGCTGTAACAAGCCCCTCTCTAAAACTGTTACAACTGGTACAGGACAAACAATATTATTTGCGCTTATTTTTCATAACACATTGATTTAATAAACAATATTAATCCTGGCACGACAATTGCTCTTTATACATCGTGCCAAGGCACAAACAAACCTCTTACTTTTAAGGAAATTGAAATGAAAAAGCTAATCTCTTCTCTTGTTGTAGTTGGCGCTATGATCGCCTCGCCGGTGTTTGCATCACTGGACGAAGATTCTGCCACAGTCAGCATGAACGTTGCGCTCTATGCGACTATCACTGGTCTTGATGACTTCGTTCTCAGTACCACCGCTATTTCTGGTGGGGCTGGTGCAGTCTACAGCGGCTCCGACACCTATAGTCTGGAGTCCAACGGCCAAGTTCGGGTTTCACTCAGTGGTGTTGACCTGAGTAATGGCCGCGACTCTGTGCCTACCAGCTATGCCCTGGATGGCGCTGGTACCAGCTATGATACTACGCTAGACGTGGTGCACAATGCTGCTCACACAGTGTCTGCAGAGGCAATTCTTGGCGATATCTCCGCCCAGAAGGCTGGTGCTTACAGTGCTGTGATCACTTTGACCGTAGCCGCGTTGTAATCCTGCCGAAAGGAGACTGTTGCGGACCCGTCGGGTCCGCGCATCTCTCTTAAACTCCCCATTAAAATTCAATACGCAGCAACGCTACAGCTTTCGAGACGAGTCATGACGAGACTGAAATGTATTTTTATATTCCTGCTGGCCGCAATGCCAGTCTGGGCTACAGAATTTGCAGTATCTCCCATGCTGATCGATTTCAAAAGCCGGCCCGGTACGCGCGAATCATTCGAGATTTCAGTTACCGGTAAACAGTCGGGGAAAATTATGCTCTCTACCTACGCGATGACGCAGCAAGAGTCCGGACATATGAGTTTTGTCGAGTCGAATTTCGACCCAGAGGAACACAAAGCCGTTAACTGGATTCACTTCGAGCATAAAAGCTATGAACTAATACAGAATGAAACCACAATCATTCGCGCGGTGATTGAAATTCCCAGAAATGAACGGGGAACGTATCTCGCAGCGGTGATGATTGAAGAAGTGCCAGGCCCTTCTAATTCCAATATATCTATCAAGGTAAGGTACGCGGTAATACTGAACATCAACATCAGCCACCCATCTGGCCGGCTGATAACTGCTTTCGACAACCTGAGTCTGGTCGATAGGGATGGTGTCACCTTTATCGAAGGCTATTTCACTAACCAAAACCCCTTTATGGGCATGTTGGACTCTCAGGTGCAGATTCGTGACCAGGATCGACGTCTCGTGGCCCGATTGCCGCTAAGAACAGAAAGCGCATGGCAAAGAGGGGACAAAGCATCAAGGGTGTACCCGGGTGCAAGGGTGAAGGTAGTCGCCAGACTGAAATCAAGTCCATCAAACGGTGACTACAAGATTCTTGTCAGAAATAAGCTAAGCGGCAAGGGTCTACCCATCTACCGCCAGGAAATCGCCTACCGCTCAAGCCTGCGGCGTGAGCCTGATGATTTTGAACTCTTTCGGGTTACCCCCGAGAGAATTATCGTTTCTCCCCGCAGGAGCGGGCTTTCATATACGTCTATTGCTGTCAGCAATAACCTGGACCAATCCGTCTCAATAGACTTACCAGAAGGCACGGATCGGGATGCGGGGATTGAATATTTTGAGTTCATTCCAAGCCACATCCTGTTGAAACCAGGAATGAGACAACATGTCTTGTTGAAACAGAGGCACCTGCCGGACATCGAATATCCTGGGCGGAAATTCGTGTTAGCCGCGACTTTCGAGAGCGGAGATCAGCATGCTCTGGTGATCACTACTTTCGCGGAGAAATCATAATGAGAAGCCTTTCATACACGATAATCACTGCCTTGCTACTTACCGCTTGCGCCACGCAGCCTCAGCCTGGAGTAATGACGGATGACCTGGTGAGGATGATCGAGGAGCTGGGAGCAAGATCGCTGGTAAGTTCTCCCTATGTTGTGGCGAAGAAGACTTTGCCACGAACCCGGGAGGAAGCCTTCAGCTGCGTTAAAGAAGGAGATGCGATCAATATAGACGACGTTCCTGCCATCGATATCAGTTTCATTGAGGCGGACATTGCTGAAGCGCTACTGGAACTCAGCATGCTGACGGAAGTGCCGATCATTGCTGATGAAACGGTACAAGGCCTGGTGTCCGTCACATTACTTAACAGTCCGATTGAGGCCACTCTTGAGGCCATCCTGGCACCCGGTAACTTCGCATTCAAAAAGCATCCTGGGTTTATATTCGTAGGCAGCCAATATGTCGATAGCCCCTCCCTGGCATTGTTATCAGATACATGCCGCTTCAAGCCGCAAAACCTTGAGACAGTAAAACTCATCGAACTTTTGAGCCCGGTGCATCGCTCGTTCGTTAATTCCAACGAAGAGACCAATCTGATTTCCATCACTGCGCCACCGGCGACATTACATCGAATTCAGAATGCTTTGCTGCTGATGGATCGTCCACGAGCCCAGGTACTGCTTGAAGTCAGTATCGTTGAGGTGAGCCGGGAAGCCTCCGATATCCTCGGTGTGCACTGGGGAAATATCAACCTGGTCGAGCTGGGCATGGAACTCGCGGTTCTGGATCGTATGTTTGACCGGGGTAGCCGCGGCGGCCAGAACAACTACAACTACGCGTCCCCATCGAACGTCAGAAGAATCAGCATGGAAAGGTTCAAGGATTCCATTGGCATCCTCAGGAATAGCGGTCACGCGGATATCAAGGCGATGCCGAGCATTATTACCCTTGACGGCAGAGAAGCAAATTTCAGCTCAACCGAAACAGTCTGGCTGCCTTACATCGCTGGGACAGGTGCTAACCGGGGCAAAGAGCTGGAGTACGGCGTGCGCGTGAAAATCGTGCCTCATGTGGGGGGCAACGGAAAAATCCGCCTGGATATCATACATGCATCGGTAAGCGACCTCACCACTACCGCCAACGGCGAGCCCTTGATGATCTCCCATTCGATATCCAGCACGGTTGAGGTTTCAAGTGGTGAGGTGCTGGTGCTGGGCGGCTTGTTGCAGAAGCGTCGCCGACAAGGCAATGCGAGGGTGCCCGGCCTTTCACGGCTGCCTGGTGTTAAGCGCCTTTTTTCCCAGCAGCGAAAGGAGACCAAGGAAACCGAGGTACTTATTGTCATTCATCCAACGGTTGTCAGCTGATGTATAACCTGTTTCTGAGTTCGATTGCAATATGCCTCGCTATGCCGATGAAAGCAGACGGTTTCGGTTCGGTGACTGGGAGCCAGGTCATCGACAGCGCCACCGTCTGTTTCCAGATTGGACTGCAGGCAGCGTTGACCGGGCTGGATGACCTCATACTTGAACCAGTAGGCGCCTCGGGCGCAGCCGGAACCGTATATGTGGCTAGTGATTCCTTCCATCTTGAATCGAATGACGCGGTCAGAGTGTTGATCGAGGGAGTCAATCTGCAACAGGGGCTGCACACAATCGATACTGAATTCCTGGTAGACGGGGTAAAGGAATTCTACGACACAGAACCCGGTCAACCCCACCAGGCGGACCACGAGTTCAAGGTAATAGCGACCCTGGGCGCCATTTCCTCGCAGCTCTCGGGACACTACCAGACGCTTGCCACACTCACAGTTATCCCCCTGCTGGGTGGACCCGGGGGGTGCGGTGAATCGACGCTGACATTACCGGGCGATGCGGACACCAACTACACAACGATTGCATTTGAAGATCTCTATCCATCATCGGGTGACGCGGACTACAACGACTTCGTCGTCCGCTATTCGGTCGAGGAACATTACGATGCAAAGGGTAATCTTGAAACCGTGTCACTGGACTTTATCCCGCTCGCCCGCGGTACGGAATTCAACCATGCACTGATGCTCGACCTGAATGGGACCATAGAACGAACGCGCACGGCGGTTAGCCAGACCGAAGCGCCTTTCATCGGCAATGCCAATGTGACCGTCACCTACACAGACCTGAACAATGGCACCACCAGAACCAAGCACTACAGCGCCGATGATGACATTCCGAATTTTCATAACACGAGATCGACGCTTGCGGGCTATGCCAATGTCTACGCGGATGAGGAGTTCATTGAACCGAATATTCAGACCAGTGTGCAGATTTCTCTGGCTAGTCCGGAATTGAATCGACTGCCTGATGACCATGAAATTGCCACGGATAAATATCGCGTCTTCCTCAATGTGATGACAACTAATTCTGACATCGACCTGGCGGTTGTGAATCCTGATGACGGGATGATTGATGCGAACGGCTACCCCTTTGGCATTGTAGTGCCTGGTAACTGGGCATGGATGCTTGAGCAGCATGGCATTGAAGAAGCCTATCCCTACTTTGAGGAATATCGACGATATCTGCGCGGTGAAATCGATGAGTTATCAGCAGAAGCAGCCAACTGGTTTAGAGCAATCGATACGTCCTCTGACGTGACAGTCGACCTTGAAGAACTGGAACAATTCCTTGGCGGGACAAATTAATGATTAGCATCGACAGCTTCGAAAAAAAACATGAGGGAATTGATTCTTTGAAATTCAAATTCGCAGGAGACATCCCATGCTAACCGTTGAAACAATCGAAACCAAACCTGCTGTTTTGTTCGTCGATGATGAACAAGGCGTGCTCAGGGCCATTGAACGAACCTGCCATACCCAGGAATGGATTACTATTTGCGTACGAAACGGCGCAAAGGCGTTAGAACTTATGAGAAGCCGGGCAGTCGACGTCGTTGTCTCAGACATGAGAATGCCGGAAATGAAAGGTGCCGAGCTAGTGTCGCACATCGCTGACGAATTTCCGGAAACCGTATGCATCCTGATTTCGGGTTTCTCTGACCTCGGTGAAACCATCGATGCCATCAACGCTGGCAACATTCGAGCCTACATCACTAAGCCCTGGAATAACGAACAGCTCAAGCTGACCGTAAGAAATTGTCTCGAGTATAAACGTCTCAACGAAGAACGCCGGCACCTGCAGATTGTCACCCAATGCCAGAACGAAAAACTGAACAATCTTAATGCAACCCTCGATCTCGAGGTAGCTACTCGAACACATGATCTGCACAAGGCAGTCCGAACCCTCGACCAGGTCAATCAGCAGCTCGAGCAATCACATTCCGACTCCATCAAGGTATTTTCGAATCTGTTTGAGTTGCGCGCCGGTAATGCAGAACATGGCCGGCAGGTTTCTGACCTGACGGGCTCAATGCTAGTCCAGCTCCAGGTCAATCCACAGATGCACAAACAGATAATCATGGCAGCCCTGCTTCATGATATTGGCTCCATAGGATTGACAGACAGAGAACTCAGCGCCGAGATACCTGGCCTGTCTGCGAAGGAGACCGCTAATTACCAGCGACATCCGGCCATCGGTGCAGGTCTGCTGATGGGTATCGAGTCCTTTAGCGAAGCCGCCGAAATCATCCGAGCGCATCATGAGAGATTTGACGGCAAAGGATTCCCGGACGGATTGATCGCAGATGAAATTCCCCTGGGTTCGCGAATAATCAGCCTGGTGAGTGACTACTTCGACCTGCAGCAAGGAAGATTACTCGGAGAAAAGATGACTGAAAGCGAGGCCAGGGAGTTCATCCTGTCGGCTTCCGGTACCCGCTACGATCCACAAATTGTCGACTCGATGGTTACGGCATTTGCTTCGGGCAACGCAATAATCGACGAGTTTGAAGAAACCATCCTAGCCGCAGCGCAACTCACTGCCGATCTCATACTGTCTCGCGATCTGGTATTGCCTGATGGCGTCCTGCTGCTGCCCAGGCATCATGTACTCGGCGTGAAATTGGTCAGGCAGATTCTCGCATTTGAACGTGACTCCAGGCAGAAGCTGGAAATATACGTGTACTCCCCCGTCGTCACGGAAAAAAGCGATGCACGGCCAAATGAACAAAAAAAGCAATGTTGATCAAACGAAAATCTGTTAGCTCCGGCCGGTTGCCGGACTGGTTCATTTATGCAGTGATCCTTGTGTGTCTGGCGCCGTCACTTCTCAACCTGTTTGGTTTCGACTTTTCATCGGACCGATCAGGCGCCGTTGCTGCTGATACGCTCGTCGATCTGTCGGGGAGCGTCATACATACACTATTGGAATGGACCGCGTTCTGTACGGCATTTTTCACAGTCATACTCGCTTTCGCCCACTACTCGACAACCCGGGACGTGGTCACTCCAGTCATTGCCGTCGCCCTTTTTTCCGCAGGAACCATGGATGCTTTCCACACCCTGGCGGCAGCCCGGTTGATTGAAGCCGTTGCGGACAATCGTGAACTCATTCCTTTCACCTGGGCACTTTGCCGCATGTTCAATGCGCTCATCATGATCATGGGAATCAGCATCCTTTTGTTTTCAAAAAGGCAGTGCTACAATTCGCTTTTGATTGTGACAATCAGCGTTCTTTTTGGGCTTCTTGCCAGTTGGAGCGTCACCTGGGCGGCGA
>JACZXW010000148.1 GCA_022571415.1 Pseudomonadota bacterium | reverse complement strand
GGCCTGTGTCTATCCATCCACGGCAGTATCCAGCCGGGACCGTTACAGCATTATGTAACTGATGCCTTGGGTGATGGCATAGGAGCTGATGGTCTGCTACAGCGATTCCAGTTGATGGTCTGGCCGGACTCAATCAAGCAATGGCGGTACGTCGATGAGTCGCTGGAGTCGGCTAATGATGCCTTGGCAGCGTCTGTGTTCGATCACCTGGTGGACATAACGGCGGAGTCCGTTGGAGCAACAGTGCCGGAAGATGGAGTGCCGTATCTGAGGTTCAGTGACGCGGCACAGGAAGTGTTCATCCAGTGGTTCACCGAACTGCACCGTGAGAAAGTACCCAACGCCGAGCATGAGGCGCTGCGGTCCCATCTGGGCAAGTATCCCTCACTGATGCCTTCATTGGCCCTAATTTTGCACCTGGCAGACGGTCACGCGGGTCCAGTGAGCATGGAGGCGGCAGTAAAGGCCGCTGATTGGTGCGAATACCTGGGAACCCATGCCAGGCGTGTCTACCTGTCCAACACCCGTCCAGACGTAGTGGCGGCTCACCGGATACTCGGGAAAGTTGAGGAAGGTGCCATCACGCACGCAATGAAGGTGCGGGAAATTATCCGGGCGCAATGGTCAGGGCTGAACAGTCGAGAACGGGTCGAGGCTGGTCTGGGTGTCCTGGAAGAATACGGGTGGCTGAGAGTTGAGCGGGTTGACACGGGTGGCAGGCCATCAGATCAGATTAATCTACATCCCGATATAAGAAATACGAACAAAAGTTCGTCATTCAGGGAGGCTGATCATGGGTAAGTGGTCAGAACAATATATTGAAAAAAAATCTGCAGCTCTGACAGAAACCACTGCCAAAAGCTGCCAAAAGCCTAATCAAGCAGGTGGCGACCCCCTTTTGTCAGTTATTGGCAGTGGATTTGTACTAGCGAATAAAAAAAACACGTTTTCTAAAGACAAAGCAAAAAATTCAAAAGTACTTAAGGAAACCACTGCCAAAACTGCCAAAAGTCAAACCGACGTACTGAGCAAATTTACTCGCCTGGTCCAGCACTACGGCGCCGATAGCGGGGTATTGCTGGAAGAGTCCACGATTCTCAGTGAACTGGATACTGATGGGATAGCGGACCTGCAGGCAGCCAGCGCAGCAGTCAGGCGATCATGGGCGGAATCTATCGCCATCCGACTGGTACAGGCACGGGGGATTATTCCGAAGGACTGGGACAAAGTAGCCCACTGTCAGCATTGCGGACCGGTCTGGGCAGAGCATGATCTGAACATGCTTTCCTGTAATTGGTGCTGGATGCGACTGGCCGGGAAGCAGTTTCCAGTGCCAGACAAAGATGAATAGGGCGCAAAGAGATTTATTTGGGAGAAATTATGATGACGATTGATTTAGAAGACGTACGCCAGCACACGATCATGGACATCGACTACTTGGCTGATCAACTGAGAGTTTTAGATGTAACAGCGTTTGAGAATGAGTACTTTTTGCGTTCGCTGGACAGGGCTATGCAGGCACTGGCTGAAGTAAATGGAGAACCAAACGGCAAGCCATGCCTGCGACTAATCACAAACCCCAAGACCGCAGCATGAGCACGGTTTCAACGGCCAGGTGATGACAAATGACAATGGCCGCCCCGATTGTAACCACACCTTTTGGGTGCGAATCGTGGGGCATGGGTCAACCAGAGCGGCCAGGGAAATGTTATCACGACTTCGGAGATTGGCGCATCGGCACAGCCGGGCTGAGCGCGGATGTGAAGACCTGATGCAGTCGCTGACATGAGTACGCCAGAGGAAATCCGAGCAGCAACCGACCGCATAGCCGACCAGGTACGGCGACTGCTGACCCGAGAAACCACTTTCGCCGAGCTCTGTGAGTTCATCCGGGAGGAACTGCGAAACGTGCACGAAACCAACCAACAGGAGAAACCACATGCCAAACATGATTAACAACGAATTGAAGATTGAGGCTCACGAGATTTGTAGAGATGCACTTTTGAAGTTCCAGCAAGAAATTGAATCTGTAGCGGTCGAGATCGGCTTGAACCGTACGGTGGAAAAAGGTGATTCGCTCACGCTCGAAATGAGTTTCCGAACGCACCATAAGCCGCCTATCGCTGTGTACAAGGAGATAGAGGCGTACATGCGGGAGCACAACATTGGATCAGCGGCGCTGGAGGCTGAAGCTACCTTCTTGAACGAGGGCGACAATTACGACACCCGTTGGGGCTGGCTTTTCGAAGGCGATAAGTACGCGGCTATCGAGTCAGACCTGACCTACAGCCAGAAGGAAAAAGCGCGGCAAGCAGCACAGCAAGCCGCTGAGGATCTGCTTCGGGAACGTATTGAGGAGATGGGTCAGGAGCGCGATGACCTGACTACTGCTATCCGCGTTATGAAAAGGCGATATATGGAATTGGAAATTCCATTCTGAGGTTGCAGCATGACCAGCCCCCTAACTCGAGTCATACAGGAAACGTTGGAATTCATGCTGGGTGATGACCCGGACCTCGTCAAGCAAGCTCTCGCTCCGGACCTGCTCGAAATGGAACTGGAATACTTGGTGATCCGCAACAACACCAAACAGGCTGTACCGGTGAAAGAATTGACCATCGGCGAATGCCTCACTGCAAGTGTATTGCTGGAAGAGCAGGCGGTCCAACTATACCGGCAAGCCAACAGCCTGGCGTTTGCTTTAGTACTGCAAGAGACCCCGGACCAGGCCTTTTTTGGGGACAAACAGTGAACCGCCACGACCAAGGTTTCGGTGACGTGTGCATCATTCCGCATTCGCATGCAGATGCACACGTTGCCGCTTTTTCAGATAGTCTCGATGGTATTACTTGTAGTAGCCCAGACTTGATCCAACAGACAGTGTTCGATCAGGTTGGACTCGGTTGCCCGCTTTTCACGAGTAAGTGGCCATACCCCAAGCACAAATTTCAGTGCCACTTTTCAATATTCTGGTCTGACGTTGATACTCTGACATAGCCTATTTTCATGATTTAGTTTTGCCCCAACCTTTGGACCCACACCAGCAAAAAATAGAGCTTATCCTCAAACTGTTGCCATGCTTGACTTCACGGCAATTTCTTGCCCGCGCCGGCGACGCCTCCGGATCATGGGTCAAAAGAGACCCCTTTTGGGTCAGTATGAATAGCCGTTTTCGGCCAGAGGACTAAACCGCTCGCGCGGTAGGGGCGTGGGAGTATACTGTTGTCGATGAACTAGCGGTCATGGTCTGCTCCTTTTGCTGTTGTGATAGGATTTAAGCATCCCTACCTCAACACAGGACAGA
>JACZXW010000147.1 GCA_022571415.1 Pseudomonadota bacterium | reverse complement strand
CGTAAGCCTGCATATCCGATAAGTCATCGACCTTGTGATAGTTGATAAGATTGTTCGGCAGGCTAGTGTGCGGCCCCCGCCGACCGAAAATATAGGCATACCGCCGGAAGGGGACACCTTTTTCAGCCTGATCGAGCATAGTGACCCACAAGTCCCAGGAGAGTCGGCCTTCATCATTTAGCTTGGCGCGATCAAATGCAGCTTTCAATTCGGCAACACTGCGTCGTCGCCAGTCAAGTCGTTCCTCGGCCATGGCCTCAGACACATCATCGAGCTTGTCGTAGTCCCCCTTGTCACCCAGGCGCGTTTTTGCAAGGGGGCTGAAGTCCAGGTAGTCGACAAATTCTTCATCCAGCCAGGTGTTCAGGCGCTGAGTTTCACTGATGATATCGGGTTCGGCTGGTGTCTTGTCGGTAACCGGTTTGTCGGCGGGCGAGCAGCCGATAAGGAGTAGCAGGCAGGCGTACAAGTATTTCATGGGCGACGTCATGTATGAAAAGACGCGAGGTTACACTAAAAACCAACTACTGAGGACAACAACCAGCGAGAACCTGCGAATACGCTGGAATATGTTAGTGTTGAACAACAGTTTTAAGCTAGGGAGCTTCTGATTAAGAGGTTCCCTGGCACATGATTCAAGCGATCAGAAGGAGTCCGGTATGGCCAGTGCATTCCCGCGGAACATCGATGAATTGAGCAAAGAGTGGCTATCTGAATCATTCGGCGCAGAAGTGACATCATTTGAAGTCTCGTTTCTGGAAGGCGGTGTTTTAGCCGATGCCTATAAACTCCACAACATTCAGTACAGTGCAGCCAATGCGGAAGCGCCTTCCTCTGTTGTCATTAAACTTGCCAACGCTGTCGATGAGCGGCGCGCCTATGCCTTAAGTAACAATGCTTATGTCAAGGAAGTAAAATTTTTCACCGATCTTGCCGATGACATACCGCTGCG
Source organism: Pseudomonadota bacterium (assembly GCA_022571415.1). Lineage (GTDB taxonomy): Bacteria > Pseudomonadota > Gammaproteobacteria > Pseudomonadales > Azotimanducaceae. Next base: position 2,365 of record JACZXW010000147.1, on the reverse strand, counting down.
TACGCCCATCGTCTATGCCATTGAGGATGATGGTAGCCGCGACGCCGAATTTTTCGTGATTATGATGGAGGACCTGACAGCTCATTCAAGGGTGTTCGACCAGGTTTTGGATAGCCCAAATGAAGCATTCACCCGCAAGATTAATCTGGAAGCGGCAGCCATGCACGCAAAATTCTGGGAATCCGAAACCCTGCAGCTGGATTGGATTGGCGATGCGCAAGGACGTTACATCTTTCCCCTGGATAGTTCCTGCAGGGAATGTCCCAGTAATGTGGATACCTACGTCAGCCTCTGGGAGAAAATGTTTGGCGAAAATCCATTCGATGCCGTCGGCGCTTCATCTTCAAAAGAACTGACGGATCTCGTTGCCGGGCCAAAATGTATTGCGATCCTGGATTACATGAATGAGGTGATGTCTTCAAGGCCACAAACTTTGCTTCACGGAGATCTGCGCGCGGATAATATTTTCAGAACGGATCCGGATCTCGGCAAGACCGTTGATGAATCAACCATCACCTACATCGATTGGCAACTGGTGTGTGCGGGTCCCCCCGGCCCGGAATTTGCGCAGGCCTGGCAACATTCTTTGCCGCCCGAATTACGCCGCAAGGACAAGGATTTTCTGAAGCAATACCACGACCGCCTGGTGCAGTTACAACCAGCAGCGGCCGCCTACACTTATGCGATGCTGATCGAGGACTACAAGATGAGCTTCGTCATCTGGTGGATGGCATTGATCACGCTGGGGGTTGCGACCATCCCGGTGTTCGATCAACCGGAAGGTGAACGTATGAAGGCCCTCTGGGGTCAGGGTCTGCCATACATGCTGATCGCCATGGAAGATCATGACTGTCTGGACATGATAAAGCGCATAGCGGCAGAGGTTGGATAACCTCCAGGGCCCGGTCACCATGAATGAGTTTATGCAGTTTCTGATCGAGTACGGCTACCTGGTCATCTTCATCTGGGTGGCTCTGGATCAGGCCGGGCTTCCACTACCCGCTGTGCCGCTGATGCTTACCGCAGGCGCACTCGCGGGGACCGGGCAATTGTCCTTGCTACTGATCATTTTGACCACCATTATCGCCGCTGTGCCGATTGACCTTTTCTGGTATTGGCTGGGTCGGATCCGCGGTGGCAAGGTATTAAACCTGCTGTGCAGCATTTCGCTCGAACCGGACTATTGCGTCCGCAATACAGAGAAGACGTTCAACAGGCTTGGTGTGTTTTCGCTGTTAGTCGCCAAATTTGTGCCTGGTATGCAAACCCTCGCTCCGCCCATGGCTGGCATGACTAAAATGAATGTCGGTTTGTTTCTCTTTCTCGATGGCCTCGGCACTTTGATCTGGGTCCTGATCTTCGCTGGTGCTGGCTTATGGTTCCATACGGAATTGGAATCCATGGCAGAAAGATTCGCTGACCTCGGCATCCTCGCAGGATTCATTCTCTTCTCTGTCCTGGCGCTGTACATCGGCAACAAATTGGTGCAACGGCGTATTTTCTTGCGTTCCCTGCATATGCGTCGGCTCGAACCTTCGGAGGTCAACGAACTGCTGAATTCGGACCAGGACGTTCATGTGATAGACCTGCGCCACAACTATGACTTTGATGCGCAACCCGAAATGGTACCGACGGCTATCCGGGTGCCGATGGAAGCAATCGAACGTCATCTGGATCGCATACCAAAAAACAGCGATATCATCGTTTATTGCAGCTGACCCGATGAAGCATCCAGTGCCCGTGTGGCACTCAAGCTAAAACGACACGGCGTTTCCAGGGTCTATCCTATGATTGGCGGTATCGAATCGTGGATTGAACAGGGGTTTGCTACTGTGTGAAGCGACAGTGTACCCTAATCCACCTGATGACAATCTGCCTACAAAATTACCGGAGTTAACCGTGAAAACCTTCCTATGTTTATTCTTCCTTGGCTTTTCCGGCCTGGCGTTTGCTGCTGAAATGCAGGATGTCGGATCCTTAAGTTTTAAAAATTCTGGTTCTGAAGAAGCCCAGCCCTACTTCCTGCGCGGAGTTGGCTTGCTGCACAGTTTCGGCTGGAAGCAGGCCGCCAGCGAATTCAGGAAGGCGCAGGAGGCCGACCCTGACTTCGCGCTGGCCTACTGGGGTGAATCCTTGTGCTACAACCATCCCCTGATCACTGAACTGGACAGGCAGACGCCTATCGATATTCTGCAACGGCTTGGTGCTACTTTCGATGAACGTTTGGACAAAGCTCCCACAAAACGCGAGCAGGGTTTTATCCGTGCGGTCGAGGCACTATTTAATGGCACCGGAGATATCGGGCAAAGACGAATCGCCTATAAGGATTCGATGCAACAGTTGTACGCTCAGTTCCCGAAGGACG